>MVQK01000030.1 GCA_002067515.1 Pelotomaculum sp. PtaB.Bin013
ATCCTCTACGATAGAAGCATATTCCTGCTTGACTTTTAAACAGAAATCCATGTCCCTTTTTGGCAGTTTGATGAATCTGTCCGGCTGCTTATCAAGCTTTTCCATAACTGTAACATGTTCAGGAAAATCCATTGGAGAAAAAAACTTTACATCGCCAGTCTGCATGTCAAGATAGTATTCAGAATGCCCGCTGCTGTTTTCAAAAGCGTTAACAATCCAAGACATATTCACCAGTACCTGGCGCATATATAATCCTCCTTGACATCTATTCTATATTCTAATATTCAATACCCATCTGAGCGTAGACACCTTTTGTAAAGGGGTGCTTTATTTCTTTCATTTCGGTAACCAGGTCCGCTTGTCTGATTATCTCGGGAGGCGCGTAACGTCCGGTAAGCATGAGGTGCAGCCGCTCCGGCTTCCCTGCGATTAAGGCCAGCACGTCTTCGATGGAAACCAGGCCATAATGTAACGCGTATAATATTTCGTCCAGGATGATCAGGTCATATTTCCCGGAGTTCATTTCGTTCACCGCTACATTCAATGCTTCCCGGGCGGCGCGGCTATGCCGGTCCGGAAATTCTTCACCGTTATTGTGAATAAACCCTTTACCCATCGGCCATATTTCAAAACCCGGCCCAAGCTTTTCCACTGCCCTGATCTCTCCTGACCGCCGGTCACCCTTGATAAACTGGAGTATCAGCACCTTCATGCCCTGACCCCAGGCTCGCAGGGCCATCCCAAGCGCGGCAGTTGTTTTGCCTTTGCCGTCGCCCGTGTTTACCAGAAGCAGCCCTTTCTCCCTGTCCATCCATTAAAATCCTCCTCCGGCAATGGACCTTAATAAATAACATTTCCCAGGGCATATACACTTCCCCTGGGAAAACATCAAGCTCATCAGGATTCTTTTACCCATATTCCTCTTTTTAATGAAATAATAATATGAATGTCCATGCATTGTCAACTGCATGTGTTGAGGTAAGTTCGCCCGGATTTATGAAGCAGCGTTTTCCTTGATGCCGGCGGTTTCCAAGCGGAATAACTTTCTGCCGTTATCAGTGCAAATTTTTGCCAATTCATCAGCTGCTACCTTTCTGAGCGCAGCTATTTCAGTCAAAGTATGTCTTACGTTAGCAGGCTCGTTTCGCTTACCCCGGTTCGGCACGGGGGTAAGGTAAGGCGCGTCGGTCTCCACCACGAGGCGGTCCAGAGGCACGCGGGCAGCCACGTCTTTTAATCTGGCGGATTTGGGGAATGTCACCGGCCCGGCTATGGAGATGTAAAATCCCATTGCGATACATTCCTTGGCCATCTCCCAGCTACCGGAGTAACAATGGATTACCCCACCCGCGGGGAAAGGGCCGTCGTTACGTAAAATATCCATCGTGTCACCGTGGGCCTCCCGGTCGTGAATGATCACGGGCAAGTCAAGCCTCTTGGCAAGAGACAGTTGCCCCCGGAACACCTTCTTTTGTTCCGGAACAGGGGAAAGGTTCCGGAAATAATCCAGACCCATTTCACCCAACGCCACGACTTTAGGGTGAATCGCCAGCTTTTCCAATTGCTCAAGGTAATCGGACGTTGTCTCACCGGCGACATGGGGGTGTACTCCCACCGCGGCGTAAACCAAATCATACTTTTCCGACATTTGCAGGGCTTTGCGGGAAGAATCAAGTTCAAAACCGACGTTGATTATATTTACAACTCCAGCGTCGCGAGCCCGCTCGATCATTTCATCGCGGTCGGCGTCGAAATCCTCAAAGTCCAAATGGGCGTGTGTATCAAACAAGATCACAAACATCATTCCTTTGTTTTTTTCACGTCGATGCGCGGGAATAAGGCCTGCCCCTTTTTCACTGTCGTACCTGCGGGCAGCTTACCCCAAACCAGTGACTCCCAAGTCGCGAGTTCAGGCCGGTCTTCAATGCCAAGTTGCGCCCAGACCTTGCCCGGCATCAACGGCATAAAAGGAGAAACCATGATGGCAATAAACCGCAGGCTTTCGGCGAGATTATATAACACCGTGGCAAGCCGCTCCTGCATGGCGGGATCCTTGGCCAATCCCCAAGGAGCTGTTTCATCCACGTACTTGTTGGCTCTGCCGACCAGACGCCAAATCGCGGCCAGCGCGTTGGACAGCTCCATTTTTTCCATAAGCTCTTCAACAATGGCGGGGGTCTGTTCGGCCAAATCAATTAGTTCCCTGTCTAGTTCTTCAGAAGCGACAGGCGCCTGAACTGTCCCCTGAAAATATTTTTCTACCATTGCCACCGACCGGCTGACCAGGTTGCCCAAGTCATTGGCCAAATCCTTGTTGATGCGCTCCACGAGCAAATCCTCATTGTAGTACCCATCTGAACCGAACGGCAACTCGCGAAGCAGGTAATAACGGATGGCGTCGACACCGTATTTGTCGATTAGCGCCAGCGGATCAACCACATTGCCCTTGGATTTAGACATTTTTCCACTGTCCAAAAGGATCCAGCCGTGGCCTACCACCTTTTTCGGCAGTTCGATCCCCAACGCCATTAGAATTGCCGGCCAGATAATACTGTGGAACCGGATGATGTCTTTAGCCATCAAGTGCACATTAGCCGGCCAATATTTTTTAAACAAGCTGTCATCCTCGCTCCCGTAGCCGAGGGCGGAAATGTAGTTGGTAAGAGCATCAATCCATACATAGATAACATTTTTCTGATCAAAAGGAACCGGTATACCCCAGTCAAAGGTGGTCCTGGATACACAAAGGTCTTCCAAGCCGCTTTTGATAAAGCTTACCATTTCGTTCCGCCGGGAGGTCGGCTGGATAAAATCGGGGTGTTCATCTATATATTGAAGCAACCGGTCAGCGTATTTGGAAATCTGGAAAAAGTAATTCTCCTCACTGACCATTTCCACCGGACGGCCGCAGTCAGGACAATTTCCTTCAACCAGCCGCGCCTCTGTCCAGAATGTTTCGCACGGTGTGCAATACCACCCTTCATAGCCGGCCTTGTAAATATCACCCTGATCATAAAGCTTTTGAAATATTTCCGATACCACCTTTTTATGGCGCGGCTCGGTGGTGCGGATAAAGTCGTTATTACTCACTTCCAGCCGGCTCCAGAGATTTTTAAAACCGGCTACAATCTTATCCACATACTCCTGCGGAGTCTCCCCTTTAGACTTGGCGGCCCGTTCAATTTTTTGACCGTGTTCGTCAGATCCTGTCAGGAACCAAGTGTCATAACCCGTCATTTTTTTAAAGCGTGTCATAGTGTCCGCGGCTACGGTGGTGTATGCGTGGCCGATGTGCAGATTATCGCTCGGGTAGTAAATTGGCGTGGTAATATAAAATGTTCCTTTTTCCATGATCCTTCCTCCCTGATTCTCCAAGAACAAATCAACAAAAAAACCCGCACCCCGTTTTGCATGACAAGGGCGGAATTTTTATACTGATTTTAGCAGGATAAATAGCAACTTGTCAAGTTTACTCAAATCTTGTTATCAAGCAAAAAAAATGTAAAAAATTATAAAATGCTGGTTGACTTTTAATGACATCATTGGTACCATTTAGCTATGCAATCTTAAGGTTTTTGTTGCATTATATAGAAAAAAGGAGGAGGTAGCAATGAAATCCACAGGTATTGTAAGGAAAGTTGACGAACTGGGACGGGTGGTTATTCCTATCGAATTAAGGCGGACTTTGGGAATTGATGAGAAGGACGCGCTGGAAATTTACGTCGACGCGGAAAAGATTATCCTGAAGAAGTACGAGCCCGCCTGTGTTTTCTGCGGCAACGCATCCGACGTGCAGCATTACCGCGGCAAGCTGGTCTGCCGTGAATGCGCGGTAAGCATGTTCGAAAATACCCAGGCTATCTAAGAATCAGGAAATGACACAATTACTGCTATCCATTTAAAAAGACAGTTGCGACGAGTTTTATAGTACAAGCTGTTAAATAACTAAGTGACTGAAAAGTAAAACCAATATCTCTTCAGCTACTTAGTTTGTTTTTTTGATACCACCGCCTGGTAAACCTCCCTCCTTGGCAAGCCATGTATGCGGGCAACCTCGCGAATGGCTTCCTTTCGCCCGGCGCCCTCCGCTTCAAGCCGGGCGACATGCTCAGCCGGTTCCAGAGAAACCTGTATTGTTTCAGCCACCTCCAACCGCTCACCCGTGGCGCCGGCCAGAACAAGACAAAATTCTCCCCTGGGCTCTTTCCCCCGGAAATGTTCCAGCACCTCGTCCACCGTACCCCTTACCACTTCTTCGTGCTGTTTGGTCAGTTCTCTTGCAGCCACCATCAGGCGGTTTCCAATAATCTCCCGAAAATCAATCAGAGTTGCCGTCAAACGATGTGGCGCTTCATAAAAAATCAGTGTTCTCGGCTCACGCGACAAAGCGGCCAGCTTGTCCCGCCGCGCCTTCCGGGCTGCCGGCAAAAAGCCTTCAAAAGCAAAAGCGCCGGCAGGCAGTCCTGACACAACCAGCGCGGTGATGCCCGCGCTGGGACCGGGCACCGGAACCACCTTTTGGTTATTTTCCAGCGCCGACGCCACCAATTCAGTGCCGGGGTCCGAGATACCCGGCATGCCGGCATCGGATACCAGGGCAATCTTTTTGCCCGCGGCAAGCAGATTTAGGAGATATTCTCCTTTTTTCTGGCG
Organism: Pelotomaculum sp. PtaB.Bin013; assembly: GCA_002067515.1. Lineage (GTDB taxonomy): Bacteria > Bacillota > Desulfotomaculia > Desulfotomaculales > Pelotomaculaceae > Pelotomaculum_D > Pelotomaculum_D isophthalicicum. Next base: position 4,654 of record MVQK01000030.1, read on the forward strand.
GTTATGCTCATGGTAGCTGGTCAGCGGGGTGTGGATATCGTAATGGCTCAGCAACTTGCGCGTGTGGCGCGTATCCTCGGCCGCGATTAAATCAACTTCACGCAATACCCGTAAGGCTCTCAACGTGATATCCTCCAAATTGCCGATGGGAGTAGCGCAAAGATACAGCGTCCCTCTTTGTTCCATAGCCCAAAATTCACCTCTGCGACATTTTAACCTTCCGTTCGCTTCGCGCCCGGTTCATGCTCCTTTCTTAAAAAAGCCATACAAAAAAGACACCCCGCCGTTCGCCTGCCTCCGAAGTTTAAATTGCATACATGAAAACCTTGATCATAAAGCTCCAGAAGGTTAATAAAACCCTCGCCTGTTTTCTCCGCTTCACCCTGCTCCGCGCAAACAACGCCTCTTTCCCGGCAGGCGGCAGCCAGCCTCTTTCTCAGCTGGGCATTTTCCTCTTCCAACTCATGCGCTTTCTGTTTTATCTCTTGCATTTCCGCTAAAAGAGCATGCAGTTTGGTTTCCATATCTTTTATTATTTTAAAAAAAGATTGCAACTAAACACTCTCCCCATCCAGTGTTCCGGCGCACTTCTTTTTTTCATCCGTCTGGCAGTTGCAGGCTGGACTGTTTTTCAAAGTTATTTCCCCGTTCTGGTATTCCTTCACGATTTTACTTTCCTTTAGCTCCACGCTCAGGCCCTTTTTAAAGATATTAACACCCGCCACTTTTCCTTCTCCATCAGGCGTTATCACCCATGTCCCAATCTCCGGAAACTCCTCCTTGGCGTGTTCGTAACACTCATTTTCATATTTCAGGCAGCACATCAGCCTGCCGCAGATACCTGAAATTTTAGTCGGGTTTAAAGAAAGGTTTTGGTCCTTCGCCATTCTGATCGACACCGACACAAAATCAGACAGCCAGGCTGAGCAGCAGAGTTCCCTGCCGCAGCAGCCAAGTCCGCCGACCATCTTTGCCTCGTCCCGCACGCCAATCTGTCTTAATTCAATCCTGGTCCGGAAAACAGAAGCCAAATCTTTAACCAGTTCCCGAAAGTCGATCCTTCCTTCGGCGGTAAAGTAAAAAATTATTTTATTTCCATCAAAGGTTTGTTCAACACCGACAAGTTTCATCGGCAGCTTATGGGCTGATATTTTCTCCAGCCCGACCTGAAAAGCCCTGCATTCTTTTTCTTTGTTTACTGATACCTGGCGAAGATCAGTTTCATCAGCTTTGCGGATTACCATTTTCAGAGGAGCAACCATCTCATCTTCTTCCACCTCCATGGGACCGGCCACCACCTGACCGTATTCAATACCTCTGGCGGTTTCGACTATTACTCCGTCACCTTGTGTCAACATATTTCCAGCGGGGTCAAAAAAGTATACTTTCCCAGCCTTTTTAAAACGCACCCCTACCACTAGCAGTCCCATTGGTAAACCTCCCAATCTGTTTGTGTGCCGCTAATCCCCCCGGCCAGGCGCAAAAATAATGCCTCAAGAACCAGTCTTGTATTTGCGTTGCCCAGGACTTTAGTCTTTGCCTTTGTAATATCTTCTATTATTTCCACTAGACGCCCGGTTTCAAAATAACCAGTCTCTTTTTCCAACGCAATAATCTGGTCGGGGTTAAATAAAAGTCTTGCTTCGCCTGTCTCTTTCCAAACTAAAAGATCCCGGAACCAACACGCCAGCATTTCCAATAAACCCAAAGCGTTGTCCCTGTTCTTGGACACTTTCTCCGCTTCTTCCAAAGCCTCCAGAGCACCCGCTTCCTTCAATAAAACAGTCAACCGGAGAGCGGCATCCCGCTCTTTTTGAAAGGAACCTGAAGCATAAGCAAGCGCCTTGCCCAGGCTGCCGCCGGATAGAGCGGCCAGCAGCCCGGCTTCATCCCGCGCCAGCCCATGCCGGTTGTATAAAAGCGAATTAAGTTGATTAAAAGGAATTAACTTGAAATTAAACTGCTGGCAGCGCGACAAAACGGTAGAAGGCAATATCTGCGGCAACGCTGTCAGCAGGATAAAAACTGTTTCGTCAGGCGGTTCCTCAAGTGTTTTTAACAGGCAGTTGGCAGCTTCGGAGGTCATTGCTTCAGCCTGCTCAATTATAATTACTTTTCGCCCGCCCTGATATGAGTGAAACATTACCTTGCGCTGTATTCCACGTATCTGTTCAATCTTTATTGATGAGCCTTCCGGCCGCACACAGTGAAGGTCCGGGTGATTGGCGTGCTCAAACTGCCGGCATGCCCGGCATGACCCGCAGGCGTCACCCTTGTCCGGACCGGCGCAGAGCAGTGACCGCGCAAACGCCAGGGCGGTTGTCGCCTTGCCTACTCCTTCCGGCCCCGCAAATAAATAGGCATGGCCCACCCTGTCATATAGAAGAGCGTTAAGCAAAGCCCGGATAATCTGTTCGTGCCCGGTTATTTCTCTCAGGAGAAGCATTGCAAAACTCCTATCATAATAAAGTAGTCAGGAGTCAGGAGTCAGGAGTCAGAATAATCTTAGGGTATAACTCAAGGGTTAAAAAACCTTAAAGGAATGCAAGAACCCTACTGAATTCTGACTACTGACTACTGACTACTTGAATAGTAACAACATTCCTAAACAAGAACAATATCCCTGACTACTTGATAGATTTCCTTGTGAATTTCCTCAATATCTCTTAGCCGCCCGCCGGCTACGCAATTAATCCGGCGCCATTTATGCCGCTCAGCGATTTTGCGGGCATTGTGGTACGATTTTACGATATATTCATAATTTCGTTCATGGATATCTTTTTCTTCTTCACCCAGCTTGTTAACCCTGCCGTTGATAAGCACTCTGCTATACTCCGGCGGCATATCCAAAAAAATGACTAAATCGGGTGCCGGGAGCTGAAATAAGGTGAACTCAAAATGCAACAACCAGTTGATATAATTTTCTCTTTCAATATCGTTAGTTATTTTCGCCGCTTGATGAACCATATTCGCCGTCGTATAGCGGTCGGCGATAATAATACCGCCCTTATTATAGAATTCTTCCCATTCTTTCTTATACGAGGCATACCGGTCAACAGTATAAAATGTGGACGCGATATAAGGATTCACTTCATTCGGATCACTGCCGAATTCACCGTTTAAGTACATTTTAATTAAGGCCGAAGAACCGCTCCCATAATTTGGAAACTCAACTTTTTTTGTATGATAACCCTCCGCCGTCAACCGCTTGTACAGTTTTTCAGCCTGGGTACCCTTGCCGCTTCCGTCGCCCGCTTCTAAAGCTATGAGTTTCCCTTTCATAATTGCTTCCGCACAGCCCCCTTGCTTTCCCTATATGTTATTCTACCACAACTTTAATACTTTTTAACGTCTGGTCGGACGGTCCCTGGCAAGGCAGTCCAAGTTTTCTTACCGCCTCCAGGTAATCATAGACTCCGGGAGTTATTTCTTCTCCCGGACACAGTACAGGAATACCCGGCGGGTAAACCGCCACCATCTCGGCGGATATCCTGCCGCGGGCTTCTGCCGTCGCAATCCTTCGGACCGGAGCAAACCAGGCGTCCCTAGGCTTCATTCTGACGACCGGACAAGCCGGTATTTCGGGCAAGTTGACAGGCGCTGCGACAAGCTTGTCCCGCTGCGCTATCTCCGACAAAGCAAAGACCAGGGCGTCGCACTCCGCCGTCGCGCTGCCGGGTGACAAAAATGCGACAATATTGACCTGGTCGGCCATTTCAATATAAATATTGTAGCGACTGGATAACAATTCGCCGACCTGATAACCGGTCAGGCCCAAACCTCTAACCGATACGACCAGTTTAGTCGAATCAAGAGATTGACTGCCGCCGGCCAGGTACTCTTCTGATAAAACCTCCAGTCCGTTGATACCGGACAGTCGCTTTCTTGTTTTGTTCGCCAGTCTCAAGGTCCTTTCCAACAAGTCTTCGCCGGTTAAGGCCAGTTGCCGCCTGGTCAGGTCAAGTGAAGCCATCAGAAGATAAGACGGGCTGGTGGTCTGTAATAAATCCAGCGCGCCGGCCACCGCGCCGGCATCAAGAAGCCTGCCGCTCAGGTGCAACAGCGAACTCTGGGTTAACGAGCCGCCCATTTTGTGGGTGCTCTGCACGGAAGCATCGGCGCCCGACGCCATGGCGTCACCCGGCAACCCGCGGTGAAACCGCAGGTGGGCGCCATGCGCCTCATCAACGAAAAGCGGTTTGCCGGCGGCGTGAGACACCCGGACCTGCCCGGCTAAGTCATCCGCAACCCCGTAATAGTTCGGGCGTACTGTCAGAACTGCCGCGGCGCCGGGGTTCGCTTCCAGCGCCTGATTTATTTGCCCGGGCGAAACGCCTGAAGCAATTCCAAACTCATTAATTATTCCGGGCATTACATACACCGGGTCGGCGCCGGACAAAATTAAACCGCCCATTACGGAGCGGTGGGCGTTCCTGGGAACAATTACGCTCCCCCGTTCTCCCACCGCCATTAGTAAAGCATGAATTCCCACCGTAGTGCCGTTTACCAGAAAAAAACTCTTAGCGGCTCCATAAGCCCGGGCCGCCAACTCCTGAGCCCGGGCAATCACTCCCCGCGGGTTATGCAAGTCGTCCAGCTCCGGTATCTCCGTCAAATCCAATGCGAACAAAGCCTGTCCTTCAAGAGATGACAGTTCCCCGGACAGACCCCGGCCTTGCTTGTGCCCAGGCATATGAAAATTTGCCGCTTGTTTCCCGGCATAGACTTGTAATGCTTCAAAAAGGGGAGCGTCACTTTGCCCGTTAATGGTTGACAACCTCCAAGCTAATTGATAACTGACAAATTTACCAAACCATTATTTCGCAGGAAAACACAAGTTATACTAATTAACTATTTTAGCATAACTGTCTCCGCCTTACCAAGTTTAGGCATAGTTATTCCCAATAGTTTTAGCTCATAGATAACTGATTCCTGGTCAAAATATTTTTAAACAACATTAAAGAAAGGGTGTGGACAGCCACGGCCGGGAATATTAAATCGAAAGTCGATGAAAAATCCCTGTCAAAAAAGTATCGCACCAATGTTGGCAGATTAATCAAGGCATTTAAACTCGGTCTTTCCGATCAAGAAATTGCTGACCGGACCGGTGTTAAGCTCTCCACTATCTATTTAATTAAACAAGACATCGAACTGCTTCACAGGAGGCTACGCCTTGCTAAAAAGAAACAAGAGTTGGCAGAAGCTCAGACTTTAGGAAAACACCAAATTTTTTTTAACCCTTTGATAAAATAATCATAATCCGGGTTATCCGCGGATAAGGCCATGATTTTATTTTCACAGTTGAAACAGATATTATGACCGGTGATAAAAAGCGACTGCTCACCCTCTTGCAGCGCTTGCCGGCAAATAATACATATTGGTGAAATGTTGACCATCTTTCCATCCCTTCTAAGTTTCCTCAGATAACGTAACGAATAAATAAAAATTATTTAATAAAATATGCATTTAATTATTCTTAGGTGACCTTTAAGCTTACATCGGATTGTTAATAAAATATTATAATTCAAAACCTGCCATCTCAATGGGGGTGGCAGGTTTTTGTAATTTTTGTATAATAGTGGGCACCGTTGAATAAGGGTTTAATGCTTCACCTTTTTTTCTATATGTATGGCACAGTCCGGGCAAACGTTCTGGCAAATCCCACAGGCAATACAGTCGTTGTTTGCCCGGACCGACGGTGTGCCGTAAACACCTAGCACGTTGGACCAGTCCAGGGACTTTTTTGGGCATTTTTCAATGCATAACCCGCAGCCTTTGCATAAACCAGGGAAAAGTGTAAAAAATCCTTTTTCCGTTTCCTGAGTGCTCGGTTGAAATTCCATAGTCATGGTTAACTTCCTTTCCTTACAATCTTTCGATATCCGGCTTTCAAGCCTCGGCTACCAGTTCAACGCCCCGCTCCATTGCTTTAAAATTCAAATCACGCAATCTCGGCTGCTTTTCAAATTTATAACCCAGCTTTTTTTCGACGGCAGCTTTGGCCTGATCCAGGGATATTACACCAGTAGCGCCGATAACCGCTCCCATGATGATAATGTTGAACACCCTGGGGTGAAATTCGTTTTTAGCTACATCGATAGCCGGTATGGGCAAGATTCTGCCTGCTTTTTGGGGCAGTTCACCTTCAATACCCTCGATCCCGCGCTCATAGACAAAAGTGGTATCGGGGCCTGCATAATTAGCCGTGCGGCGCACGGCGCGGTCACTGAGAGCCACCACGATATCGCCGGTCTGAAATTTTGGCGCGCCGATATTGCCGTCACTAATCTGAACATAGGCCACTGACACCCCGCCGCGCTGTTCCACACCGAAATTAGGAATATACAAGGCCTGTTTACCTTCCTCATTTGCCGCTTCCGCGATAATCTCAGCTACTGACTGAACTCCCTGGCCACCTTCACCGGCCAGCACAATCTTCATAGTTTTATCCATTTAGCCGAGCCCCCTCCTGACCGACTGCCGGCGTCTTCGTTTCACCCACCTTAAAATAAACCGGCATTTTCTCTTCGATAAAATCCCACGTTTCCGCGGCGTTGGTACGCCAGTTGGTAGGGCAGGCGGAAAGAGCCTCAACAAAAGAAAAACCAATCTCCATCATCTGATTTTCCAGCGCTTTTTTAATGAAGCTTTTCAACTGGCGGAGGTTGGCGATGCTGCCCCGCGCCACATAAGCCCCTTCCCTGCTGACGGACGCGACCATTTCCTGGCCGTGCAGCGGGTATCCGGTAGTTTCAGGATCACGCCCGTAAGGGGTGGTTTCTGTTTTTTGCCCTGGCATGGTAGTTGGCGCCATTTGTCCGCCGGTCATCGCATACTGAGTGTTGTTGGCCAAAATGGCGGTGATTTTCTCATCGCGCGCGGCCGCGCTGATGAGGTGCTGCACGCCTATCGAGTAACCTCCCCCGTCACCCATGTAAGCTATGCAGATCAATTCCGGTCTGGCCCGCTTGATGCCGGTTACCACGGGTGTGGTTCGCCCGTGGTGAGTCTGGATGGAATCCAGGTTAAAAAAGTCCCATGACAGCAAAGAGCAGCCAATATCGCACCCGAACACCGTTCTCCCCTGGATACCCAGTTCATCAATAGCCTGTCCCAGGCATTTTAAAACCAGGCCGTGGCCGCAACCCGGGCAAAACTTGTGGGGTTTAGTATCTGCCCGCCAGCTTTGAGGCATGACGGGCTCTATAGCGCAAGAATTATTTACCGACAATCCACAGCACCGCCCTCAAGTGGTATTATTACCGAATAATCATATTTTACCTGGCTGGCGGACAGCTTATACTGTGACTTGTGAAAGAATTTTGGAGAATTCAGAAGTCAGGTGTCAGAATTAAGATTTAAGAATTAATTTTACCATTAGAGACCTTTGGGTATATAACGCGCCTCATGTTCGGCCCCTATAAATGTACGAGCTCTATCGCCCTCAGGTTCGGTCAAACTCGGCGCTTTGCGCCTCAAACAGTTCCCTCACTTATCCTCGGGCTCGTCCGCTCTTTGAATAATGCCTCAAAATCGCCGCTTATATATACCCAAAAGTCACTTGTCCACAAATTGCAAGGAGCGTAATTTCTTAAGCAATTAAAAAAAGCCAGGGACAACCCTAGCTTACCGCTATCGCGAATACCTTTTACTTTGGGTATTTATTTTTCAGAGATTTTTTAGCACATTTACACGTCTGACAATTCTTTTTCATAATCTGGCTATCCTTTCTTTACTTCATAACCGTAATTGGTCCTTCACCAAATCACATACCAGCCCTTGCTACGTCTCGCACCGGTAACGTGGTAGTCTTGGCTTTCGGTAATGCAGCCGTGGAAGCATGTACTCCTTCAAGGTGCAGTTAGTCACATGGTACCAGCGCCGGTGCCAGTGAAAGTCGATCGGCTGAGATTAAGAATTATTTATAAAAATTTTCTGTATGAAGAAGGAATTATCTAATTAATGTCAAATAATTCATGTACGGCAGGTATCAAGACACCTTCTTTTTTACAATACAATAGTATATACTATAAATAGCGGACGCCTGCTCAGAGCTTTATCTGAGCGTCGACCTCCACCTTCGGGCGGGGGTTCGGCTTTTATGTCCGAAACAGCTTATTAATCACAATAACTAAGAGCGAATGACATTGGCGGTATTACAAGATTAGATATAAGTAGTTCGCAGCCCTGACGTGAAGTTTTCAATGAATAATCCAGGTAAATAGGTTGTGAATTCGTTTGAGAGTATAGCTTTTTGATTTCCGGGTGGTTATCATAACTAATAAGCCAAGGAAATTCTTTTGATAATATATACCGAGCAAGTTTTTGATGTGCACTTTCATCATAAAAATAGCGGTATAGCTTTTTACCCTGTGCATAATATGGTGGATCAATATATACAAAACAAAAATTATTTTCGATATTATCTTCTTCTTCTGTCATGAAACCTATGGCATCGTCAAATAGAACAGTAACCTTTTCTTTTAAACAAGCCAAATTTTTTATTTGCTGAATAATTCTTTTTTTGTTAAATCGACAATCAATTGAATAGTCAGATTCTTGATTGTACCCGCCAATCGGTCCAGCACCTATTATTCCCGAAAAGTTTGTCCTATTGAAAAATAGACCTGCAAAACCTAATTCAACAATGGAGTATAACTCCGGGAATTCAACCTTTCTGTAATCTTGAAATAGTTGCCATGTTTTTATTGTTATTTCAACGGTCTCAATTTTTTCACATAATTCCTCAGTATTATTAAATACCGCTTTCCAAAAAGCATAAATCAATGGATCTCGTTCAACAAGGACAGCATGTTGGACAAAACCCCTTTCAAGCATTTCTAAGGAAACACTGGCGCTACCTGCGTAAGGTTCGTAAATAGTGCAACCTGAAAGCAAATTTTCCTCTATAATAGCAGCAATATAATCTGTAAGTGATGCCTTACTACCAGGATACCTTAAAGGATTAGAAATTTTATTTTTAAT
>MVQK01000031.1 GCA_002067515.1 Pelotomaculum sp. PtaB.Bin013
TGAGCGCCCTGCCCTCTGGGTATTACCCAGCCCCCAAGGCATTACCCCCGGGTTTGGATATGAGCCCCCTAGTCCAGGACTCAGTGGGACTTTAACCCACCTGACAGCTACGCTGCCATGCGCACACTACGGACTCATCTGCCACCCTGCACCACGTGTTCCCTCCCTTACGTTTCCGCTTGTTTGGGCTTACCTACTGATAGCAGGATGATACAGGGCTTCCCCGGTAAAGTCTGCTTGCCTGAACTTGAACTCATCCGTCCTAACTCACCAGGTCTACTAGCTTTCGGGCTTTCCCACTTCTTGCAAGGTTACCCATCTGATGAGCCAACTTCGGTATCGCTTGCGCTATGTTCCAAGTTCCCCCATCGGCTTCCTCCGGACCCCACCGTTACCAGTGGCGCCCTTGCTTACAGGTTGTCTTCCCGCTAGTTAGGTGACAGGGTTTCTTTCAACCCATCGGCCCGGCAGACATGCCGGGTGAACAAGAAAAGAGCCCGATGAAGGCTCTTGATGAAGGCTCTTAAAGTACTTCTCTTAAAAAAACCTCCCTCTCCTGAACAATAATTCCCTAATTAATAATATAGCAATTAAATCCCTTAAAAATCTTCTTCTAAAAAAAGGCCCAACGAATCCGGGACCGACAAACCCAGGTCCTACAAACCCTGGCCCGACAAATTGGCGCTGCATGGGTTGAACATCATCATCTCTAATCCCATAGTTAATTGTTACGGTATTATATATTTGGTCAGCCATTTGTTCAACAACTGCTCTACTAGGAGACGGGTACATATAAGGATTTGTTGGAATATCGTGCATCTCGCACATTCTTCTTACTATCGGATGCACACAATGATAAATATCCGGAAACATCGACTCCAAGGCCTCTACACGTTCAGCAGACACATTAATTTCACCCGGAGACAAATTATCTGGCATAATGGACCACCCTTTCAAAGAACCCTTTTATCCATCTTATGCCAATTAATAATATTCGTTCCACGATTAATAAATTATTCTTTAGCGTAATCCCGGCGCTCAATAATGGCACAGAAAAGCACCCCTCGGGATACTAAATATTAATTGGTAATTTATATCCGTATCTTATATAAAGCCAGATACATCCAACAACTATCAATGCCATTATGATAAACTTGATTAACCCTTTAAATACTCTAACAACTATAAAGAACAGTAATAATGGTACGATAACGTACAAAAGTGATGTTAAATCCAACAAGAATCCCTCCCATTTTTCTTCATAAAGAACTTCGACAAGATATTACATAATAAAAGAGCCCGGAGGCTCTTCTGCTCACACTTCATTTCTTGAATAAAGATTTCAATTGCGATTCCCGGACGGCTAATTCATTAATCTTAACTTAACACTTAAGCGTTTAAGCATTGCTTTATTTCTTCAGCAATTATTTCAATATCAACATTTCCACCGTCGGAGTATATACTTTTACATTCCACCCTATACTCGGGAATTGTTTCCGCCGCTTCCTTTACCCTGAATAAAGGAGATAGAGCTGTATATTCAATCACATCTTTAGTATATTTATATTCAGCTCTCATGATTATGGTTTTTGCAAACAGCTTAAGCAAATCTTCATTGTTATCGCCGCGAATTAAATCCATTTGGAGTTTAAACTTACCAATTCTATTTATTAGATCGCTCATAAATAAAACCTCGTCTACTCTTAGTATCAATAATACATGTTAATGATATTTCAGATTTGTAAATTTGTCAAGTAATGGTTAGCCTCCTTGAGAATATTGAGTGATACTACCCTAAAAAAACTTTTCTTCTCGTATAAGCAAAATAGGAATGTTTCGATATATTTTGAAAGGAGAGATTGTGATGGAATCCTTTCAGAAGTTTGCAAATAATTATCCATGGTTTATTCTTATAGTAATAGCTTGGCGCGTTACTCTTAAGGGAATTACTTTATGGCTTGCTGCCAGAAGGGGCCAACTGATCTGGTTTATCACACTAATTATTATAAATACCATAGGTATTTTGGAAATTTTATATTTAATCAGTATACGTAAGAAAAGCTCAAATTTTAATGGAAATCTTGTTAAAATTTCCTCCCCAAGCTTTTGGGGAAATGTTAGTGTGGCTAAACAGAAATAGCCAAAAGCAGCATGACTTTTGGCTAGAACATATATTTCCGCATATTAACGCATAATCCCCGTGGGAAAACCATCATTCAAATACTAACCTTCAACCGACTCGGCGATGGGTGAATTAATACACCACCCTATTTACTTATAAGTACTTGTAAGCAAAAACCAGAGCCAATAATATTACCGCGAATACTAATACAGCACCCGTCCAATTTTTTGCCTTCCGACTCAAATGCATGGCCTTTAAATTCGCCTCTGAGACAACAGGTTTAGGTATCATATTTAAAATGAATTCAGCCACAAACGGAATGAGGACCATATCATCGACGTAACCGAGTCCGGGAAAAATAAAGTCGGGAAGGAGGTCGATGGGACTTATAATATAGGCAGCCAGCAGCATGACCAATGCTTTTGCCTGCCAGGGGACTCGCGGGTCTTTGCTTGCATAATAAAGTATAAATATATCAGATTTCAATCTTTTGATCCAATGCCATAAACTTTTCAATAAAGATCACCTTATGTTATATTCGATATCTATAATTTCGGGCTGATACTAATTGAAATCTCCTGTGTCTAATTTCCAGATGACTTCCCCTCTGGCAGGAATCCTTATACCATTAAACTCCTTATGTTCTGGCAATCACACCCACTGAAAACATTTTACCATCATCCGGGATAAATTGCCGGTTTAACTAGAACATATTTTGTCCACTTCATACCGGGTATAAGTCCCGTCCTATCGAATATTTTAAAAGAATATGATTTGTGACAAAGATTGAATGTTATAATTTGGGGAGGTTAAATTAATGAAAGAAAACTTGTAGCGCTTTGGTATTCAGAGAAATAAAAAGTAAACCTTTTATTGTTGAGGTTGCAGGATGATAAACTTGTTAATTGGATTGGCGGCGGGATTCTTCGGAGGGCTTGTGGGTCTCGGCGGTGGGGTGATAATGATCCCGCTTATGGTTGGCATCTTGAAAATCGGTCAGCACAAAGCCCACGGCACAAGCCTTGTGGCACTTGTCTTCACCGGAATATCGGGGGCTTTCACTTATGCCTTAAACGGTTCAATGGATATATGGGCCTCGGCCCTTTTAGCGTCCACCGCCATATTTACCGCCCGGGCGGGTGCGCGTTTTGCCAATGCCCTTCCCGAATGGAAGCTCAAGAGGTCCTTCGGCGGTTTTATAATCCTGGTTTCCCTAATTCTGCTCCTGAAACCTTACCTGTACCATGTTTCCGAGCCTGCCACAGGATGGCTGGAAATGCTGGTCCTCTTATCGACGGGGATTTTCACCGGCTTTCTCTCCGGGATGATGGGGGTCGGTGGAGGCACGATCATGGTCCCTTCCATGGTGCTGCTCATCGGGTTTACCCAGTTTACCGCCCAGGGCTGTTCCCTCCTCGCCATGGTCCCGGTGGGAATTGTAGGCGCTTATACCCACTGGCGTTTGGGAAACGTTAACACGAGTATATTACCGGGATTAATACCGGGCATTCTTTTAGGAACGTACCTGGGGGGCTCCCTGGCACATATCATGACTGAAGAAGCTTTGCGCGTTATCTTCGCCGCCGTTCTAATCTGGACAGGGGTAAGGTATTTAAGAGCACCCAAGCCTCAGCCTGACGTAAAATCAATTCCAGCCGAAAAAGAGGACCGAAGCTAAAATTTCATGCGCCACAACTATAACGGCCGTTGTGGCGCATTCTGGTAATCGGACACTTATTCCTTCAAGCTTCACTCATTTAAATAACGTCCGTTCCCGCGGGTACTTCCGAAGGAATACCGGCAAGACGCTCAGCTAACTTGTTCCATGTGCTTCTTGTTAAAAAGCTGCCTGGAATGTTGGCCTCCATTTCCAGGAAACGCTTGTAGGGCACGGTGAAGGTGACCTGACCAGGGTCGATGAAGGGGCGGGCGGAAGGATCCATCATGCCGACCACAGCCCGTGGGTTCTCACTTTGCGCCTCGTTGTAAGGAATGATGAAGATCCCCTGGCAGCCGGAGCAATGGGGAATAGTCACGTTATTGAGATCCGGGCGGTCGTAGTTGGCCATTACCACCAAGCCGCATAACTGGTCGGCATTGACGTAGAAGGTCACCAGACAGGGTTCTTCCACAGCTGGGTCGACCTGATCCAGCGGTTTGAAGACCCGGTAGGTATACGGCAGGTCAATGATCGGCAGATTGCCGACAAAGCAGGCGGCCAATTCGGGCGTCTTGCGGTAACCTTCCCCCTCGGGGTAGCCCTCTCCCCGGCCTGTGGAAAGGAAATACTCAATGCCGCCAGTGTCACCCGCCCCACTTGCATGGAATGCATTGCCGAAACCCAGGCCCACCCCGCCGCCGCCACAACCGACGGTCTCCCGGTTGAAGACGGCGGTCTTGCCACGGGAGGCGGCTTTCAGCATGGCCATCACGCAACCCCAGCGTCCCGGCTGGAATTGCAAGGCTCCTTCCGGTTTTTCGTTGGTCAGAAGGATGGCCACAGGCTTAGTGGCTAGATGTAATTCCTTGGCCAGACGGCTTTCCATAAACTATCAACTCCTCTGTATGATCTGGTCCGACTTACTTCAATATTACCATAGATAAAGAAGAGTTCAATATGAATATAGGTGAATCATTCTGACCCGCAGTGATGGATCACCCGGAGAAGCCGGAGGAATTCCGGAAGCTAATCGAGACGGCCACGGCGCGGAATATAGCGTAGCCAAGAAGAACTGAGTTGTTTATCAGAAGGCAAATCCTTGTGTAAAAATCGTGCAGAAACATAGCGGACGGTAATATTGTGATACAGTTTACGGGCTTCCCGCCAAAATCTCCGCCATACAAAGAAGTTCATTATTACAAGCAATATTAGAGCGAGAACCTGTAGCCAGTAATTGTCCTGAAATATAAAGTTCATATACAGCCTCCTTTTTTTAGATATGATGCCCATAAATGGAGGAGATAAAACGAGGAGGCGAGAATCAGCAGATAGGAATTAATTATTTACTTGAATACCCGGAAATAATATAATGCAGGAAAATCAAAGTACAGGGGGATGAAACATGGAAGATAAAGATGTATTAAATGTTAACGATTTAGATTTATTGATAAAAGAAAAGTTAATCCCTTTTCGAGAAAGAATCATTGATTCACTTGCAAAAAAACATCCACATATCTTTTCCATGATTGACGCTTTTATATCAGGGAAAAAGAATCAGGTAGGGCTGCAAGTGGTTGAAGATGGTGAAACGGTTAGGGAATATACATTCTATTTAGAAGGTATTCGTATTTCGAAAGTTGAGCCTGGCGCTCTATCATCGGAAATTCATCACCCGTTATTAGGAGTTGTTAAGCCATATGGAGTTATTGAAAGAACTGTTTTAGCAAAGATGCTTAACGATGAACAAAGTTTTATAGATGAACCTTTTTCAACAATAGCAAGGTTTTTACCCAATATTACAATAAAGTTTTTGCTCTAAAAAACCACTAAACTTTACGCCGGAGCCTGTTAGCCTGTAAAAATAGGCAAGGGAATTCGCTATAAAATATGAAAATCCCTTGCCTTTAAATTCAACTATTCTTCCCGTTTTTCACTCAACTGGGATAAGTACCCGTCACTATCTACTTTCCCCTCAGCCGGTTCAGGACAGTGGCGAACTCTTCATTGCCGGGGCTCCACGGATCTGAAGCGGAACTTCTCCCCCGGTACCGGTTAATTACCGCCGCGAACAAAGACCAGACCAATTTCTCAGCAGGTAAGTGGGCGGATGTGAGCAGACCATCGGTCTTTATGTCAACATCTGCGTCCCTGGTCAGATGCACCTCAACCTGATAAGCGCCCAGCTTTTCCCTGATTTTTCAGGCTATATCGAAAGCAAGATCCTTTTCCATAAGACCGAAACCAACCCCCCCCGAATCGGTCCCGCCATGACCGGGATACCAATTGCACTAAGCTAAAAACCAGGATCACCCCCAGAAAAAATGAGGTTCGCGCGTATTATTAATTAAACCAATAACAAAGGAGGTTTCGATTTGAAGAAAAGGTTAGTAGTGCTATCGATGGTTTTTCTTATTGTCTTTGCCACGTCGGGAAGTGCTTTGGCAAAAGACAAGCGGGGTAATCAACAACAATTGAACCAATCGTGGTTACAGAATCTCAACACCGTACAACATGACAAAGAAAATGATAATGAGGACAACTCTCAACAGATCCAGGTGTTTTTCTTTGATGTGCCAGATAACCATTGGGCAAGCAAAGCGATTAAAAACATGAGGAAACTAGGCGTAATTTGTGGAGACCCGGACGGAAACTTCTATCCTGAGCGTACGGTGACAAGAGCCGAATTTGCGAAAATGCTGGTTCTGTCACTAAACCTTCCGCTAGACCAGGGGACAGTTCAGACCTTCACCGACATACCAGCTAATTTCTGGGGCTATAAATACATAGAGGCAGCCCAGAATTATTTAACTGGTTATCTAAATTCAAATGGTCAACTTTCTTATCAACCCCAAGCTCCCGCAGTCAGGGAGGATATCATCGTCGCTTTAGTCAAAGGATTGGGATTGGGAAGTGAACAGCCCGACTATTCCGTGTTATCGAATTTCGTAGATGCGGATCAGATCTCCAACAACTTGAAAGGTTATGTCGCCATCGCAGTTAAGCATAACCTGGTAAAAGGCAGCTTAGGTCTAAATGGCCAGTATTATCTTAACCCGCAGGGTAAATTAACCAGGGCTGAGGCCGCCGCGTTCCTGGACAGGATTATTCAAAACAATAAGGTTGTAGTCGGCGACAACCAGGGCGATAAAGTCATAATCGGACAGCAACCAGGTACCCAACAGGCGCCGGTACTGAACACGGCAACCGTCAACGGGGCAATACTGACCCTTAACTATAATGAGAGCCTTGACACCAACTCCGTTCCTTCCGGCAGTGACTTCAGCGTTGTGGTAAACGGAACCGTACAGGCCGCACCAGCCGGAGTTACAGTTTCCGGCAGCAATGTAACCATAGTGATGTACCAGACGGTACCGGCCGGCAGCACGGTAACCTTAAGCTATACGCCGGGTACGCACCCGATCCGGGATCTGACCGGTTATAACGCCTCCGCATTGGTTAACTACCAGGTGAGCAACGGTAACGCAACTTCGGATACGACCCCGCCGACATGGCTGCAAAGTAGCGTCTTAAGCGTTTCCAACCTGTCAGGGACCGGGTTAACTCTGACTTGGCCCCAGGCAACGGATAATGTCGGTGTGACAGCATACCGCATTTACGAAAACGGCAGCCTGCTGACCACGCTAAACGGCGCAACCACGACTTACAACGTCACCGGGCTTACCGCAGGCACACAGTACACTTTCCAGGTACAGGCGGGCGACGCTGCCGGTAACTGGAGCACATCCGTAAGCACGTCAGTGACGACAACTGCGCTTACTGACACCCAGGCCCCGGCCTGGCCGGCCGGCAGCGCTTTGACTGCCTCAAGCGTGACCCAGAACAGCCTGACCCTGACCTGGCCCCAGGCAACGGACAATGTCGGTGTGACAGCATACCGCATTTACGAGAACGGCAGCCTGCTGGCCACGGTTTCGGGATCTGTTAATTCGTATAACGTTGTGGGACTCACAGCAAATACCGCTCATACTTTTAGGGTGGATGCAGGAGATGCGGCGGGGAACTGGGCCACTGGTCCAAGTCTGAACGCTGCCACCATCTAACTCATCCTTGCCAACCCCATACACGGGCTTGCATTAAAAATACCTCCATATGGAGGTATTTTTAATGCAAGGAGGCTACCATGTTATAGCCCCGGCAATCTCTTATTCATTGTTGCTGCCGGCGAAATTCCAGGTAGGAAAAGACTATTGGAATTATCGCGGCCGCACCCAGAGAAATACCCATAATCACAGCTCCCGCGATGCCGCCGGACAGCGCCGCCACCAGTCCGATCAAGCCAGCCACCACCCAAAGCCGGGCGGCCAGTCGGTGAGTCTTCCGCCAAACCACTTCGTTGGCCAACGTCCATGGGGTTTTAATACCTACAAAGTAATTTTGCCTGATCTGCCCCATAAAATTGCCCATCACTATAATCAACAGAGCAACACCAGTCATAACCACTCGCCCCACGGGCATCTGGTATCCCCGCGCGTCCGCCACTATGACAATATACAAACCGGTCATAAACACTACCAAAGCTGCCCTTAACAGTCTGTATGCGCCGGCGAATTTCTGGTAATTCTGTTTTCTGGGGTCGATTAGAGGCAGCAATACCATCATGATATATATTGCGGCAGTCATTATTGGAATTCCGAAAGCTCCCCAAAACCGGGAAGAATATCTATCCACCTCACCCCTCAGGTTCCAGTGACTGGCCACCTGTTCCGGTAAATGCGGGTAGAAGATCAAGCCCGCGATTAAAGTCCCTATGATAATTAACAACAGCGGCCACTCTTCCTTTATGGAAATAACACAACCGCCTTTTTTATCCCGGTTAATCACTTTATTCATCCTTCCTTCCGTTCCATAATCTCGGAAAACCAGCCCATCATCTCCTGAAACACGGTCATGTTCAACGAGTAGTAAATATACTGCCCCTGGCGCTCGTCTATCACCAGCCGGGACTGTTTCAGGATATTCAAATGATGGGAGATGCTCGGCTTGGAAATATTAAATTGCTCCGCGATTTCCCCGGCTGTCATATCCCGCTCCCGCAGCAGCTTGAGTATCTTCCTGCGCGTCGGGTCAGCCAGGGCTTTGAAAGTCGCGCTAACCAAATCTCCGCCTCCTTTTAATTCGATATTTAGACAAATATCTAAATATTAATATACACCTTAATGCAATCCTCGACAAGCCTTTTAAGCTTATCAAAAAAAATAATTTTTTTCCTCGCAAAAATTTTTCCAACCATGTAGGAGATATATCAATTAATATTGAAAAGTAATTGAAGCAACTGTTGGATCTACGACCGGGGGATGGTGCTTTATAGAAGACTTTAAAAAGAGAGTGATCCTGGCGGTACTTGTTCTCACAGCCATTTTTTTGGTTGGGACGATAGGTTACCGTACCATCAGCAATGGAGAATCCAGTTGGACCGACTGCGCCTACATGACCTTGATCACCCTCGCTTCAGTAGGATACGGAGAGATCACCGTTCATTCCGACACCGGCGGCGGCAGGGTTTTCACGATGTTCATGATAGTTTGCGGAATCAGCGTATATCTTTATTTTTTATCAACTATCACAGCCTTCCTCGTTGAGGGAGATCTACTAAAAAATTTCTGGAGAAAAAAGATGGATAAAGTCATTCAGGAGTTAAATGGACATTATATTCTTTGCGGCATTGGTGAAACCGGCATTCATATTACTCGCGAATTCATTGAAACAAAGCGTAAGATTGTAGTGGTGGAAAAAAATTCCGCGCGCCTCCAGGAAGTCGGAAGTGAATTGCTGGAAAAACTGCTCTGGATCGAAGGAGATTCGACCAACGACGAAGTGCTGATTAAAGCCGGCATTAAAAGAGCAAGCGGGCTTATGGCCTGTGTGGCGGAGGACAAGGATAATCTGCTTATCACCCTGTCCGCGAGACAGCTGAATGAAAACATGCGTATTATATCCAGATGCAAAGACAGTAAAATGATTGGGAAACTGATCAAATCCGGCGCCGACTCGGTAGTATCCCCAAACTTTATCGGCGGCATGAGGATTGCCTCGGAAATGGTTCGTCCCGCCGCCGTTGGCTTTATGGACATTATGTTAAGGGACAAGGACCAGAACCTGAGAGTAGAGGAAATAGACATCCCGGACAACTCCAGAGTTATAGCCAAAACCATCGGTGAAGTTGATTTTCTTACTTTAGCCGGGCTATACCCCGTGGCTATCCAGACACCCGAGTCCAAGTGGGTTTACAACCCGTCTCCGAAATTAAAGCTACAATCCGGCATGAAAATAATCATTATCGGAAACGCCGAGCAGAGACAGAAAATAGAGGCGATAGTTTAATTGCCATAGGGGTTATTAATCAAAAAAATTAAATAAAAAGTCAAAGTTAAAGTCAAGATCGAAGTCTTCGGGAAGGAATTGATTCTCCTTTATCTTCTGCAGCTCATAGTTGGCTATCAGTGGAGACATTTCCATTCTAATTTCTTCGAAAGCCTTATTGACTGTACTAATTTCTTTATAAAAAACCGCCGCTTCTTTACTTAAAATATCCTTTAGATATTGCACCTGTTTCAAACTCAAAAATTGCTTGTACTGTTGTGGGTTTCCGTTAACCCGAACAAATTTTTCAAAATCTCTAAATTGAGTTTTAAACTTGGCCAGGGCGTTCAGTTGCTCAAGATCTCTCATTGCTAAATTATAAGCTTCAACCGGTACCGGCATTTTATTGGCTTGTTCTTTTCCGAACTTTGCCGCTAAGTCCATTATTCTGTCACTTTTCTCACCCTGCTTTTCTAGTTCTTGCGATTTTTCCTCCATCTTCGCAAAAAAATACTCCTCTCTGCTGTGTGTGAACTTTTCTAATCTTGCCATTTGGGGATTTAGCTCTTCTATGACTTCCGGAGGAAATGACTTTTTAAAACGCAAGTATTCCCTTTGAACTAAATTCATGCGGGCGTCATTTGCCCCTCTGTGATAAGCCCGCTTCGATTTAAGGCCGTGCTCCTCGCGCAGGACATTTTCCACCTGAAATCCTCTCCAATAACAATATCGCCGCACTTGGCGCTATTGAGATATTTAAATTATTTTCCGGCCCATGTCTCCTTGCAACAATTTGGCGAGGTAGGAATAGACTTTAAGCTTATATTTCGGACTGCCCTCTATCTTTATCTTCCCGCTTTGATTGATCAGGGACTCCCATACCTGGCGCACATCGCCTTCCTGTTCCTTATTCATACCCACAGTGCTAACCGGTACGGCGCCGTCTTTCGATTTTTGGCTCATGGCTTCAGCCGTCAGTTTCTGGTGCTCAACTTCGCTGTCTTTCAGCAGTTTCATCATCATGTTGTAGTTTGGCGCCTTCGACATTTCCTGCGCCCTGAAATCATCGAACCAGGCGTATACTTCCCGGTCGATTGCATCCAGCATGTTAAACAGCTTCTGTAAGTTCCGGCCTTCTTTTTTATTGTCTTCAACGAAAATTTATGTTAAAAATAACGATGACCGCTATCTTAAGCGGTCAGTTACAACGACTGAACGTTCCATCTGTTCAGCACCCCATTTGGCAAGTTCATCAAGCACCGGCAGCAGGCTCTTTCCGGCTTCAGTTAGAGAGTATTCAACGCGAGGCGGTATCTCCATATATTGGACACGAATAATCAAGCCATTAGCTTCCAGCTCTTTTAAAGATTGCGAAAGCATCGTATTGGTTATGCCGGAAACTTTTCTTTTCAACTCGTTATACCGCAGCACCACGTTTTGTTTGAGTGCCCATATGATCGGAAGCTGCCACTTTCCTCCGATCAGGTTCAAAGCATATGCGACGGGACAGGCACTAATTTTTTCTAAAACTTCCCTATTATCATCCATGTTTAATTTTCCTATGCTCATAAAATACTGACTAAGACAGAAATAACTGAATACTTGATTTTCTATTTCTTTCTCATAAGATACTATCATAAACAAAAAAATAAAGTAAAGGAGTAAATGTTATGGATGAAATTCTAAAATTCCTGAATGATGCACCCCCAACGTTCTACATTGCCACTGTCGACGGTGATATTCCCAAGGTGCGCCCCTTCGGATTCGCTATGATTTTTGAAGGAAAGCTGTGTTTTTGCACAAACAACCAGAAGAATGTCTACAAGCAACTTAAAGCTAACCCCAATTTTGAAGTTTGCACCGATTTGAAAAAAGGCGAATGGCTGCGCTTAAAAGGTAAGGCCGTCTTCAACACCACCAAGCAATCCAAGCAAGCCGCGCTTGATGTTATGCCGATGCTCGGCAAAATGTACAGCGCTGACGATTCGATTTTTGAAATTTTTTATATCGAAGACGCGGAAGCAACGTTTTACAATATGATGGGCGCATCCAGAGCAATTAAGCTGTAGAGTCCTTTACTGAGTGACTTAAACGCCGGAGATGACAGGGAAGCTGTTGTTTTCGGCGTTTTTTTTGCATTTCCCAAGCGCAATCCTGGTTTTTATGCCTCAAAAAAAAGAAAACAGGTTAAATTACAAAATGCGTCGAAATATATCTAAATATTTGTTTACTTATAACGATAAAATATATAAGTCCATCTAGCAAGTGAGAAAGGGTAACCATGAAGTTCAAGGATATTAAAACTTTATTGCCTATATCAGTACCCTTTGGACTAATATACTTGTTTTATAAGTTCTACTTAGAAATTCAGGAAACGCAGTTGGTGTCTTTTGAAGTAATACGATATTCTTCTTACGCCATATTGTTGATAGGGCTGGTTGTCAGTTACTTCTCTAACCGGAATAGAGTATTTTTCAGCTTAATCACATTGTTCTTGTGCCAATACCTCTTAGTAGACAAAAAATTATACATGAGTTTTGTCTATACTGCGGCTTGTATATTCATTCCATTGAATATAATATTATTCACTTTTTTACCGGAGCGTGGCGTTTTAACTCCCGGCGGGAAAAGCCGGGTAGCATTGATAGTTGGGGAATTTTTCTTTACCGCTTCGATATTTGGGTCAAATAGCCAGTTGTTGGATACCCTCCTTAATAAAAAAATCTTTTCTCTTAGAATCCTTAGTCTGACGCCTGTTCCTCAAATGGCAACTTTATTTTTCCTCGCCGCCATGTTAATCCTCATTATAAGACAAAGTAAAAATATATCATCTTATGAATGCTCCTTTACCGGTGTTATAGTTGCCTCTTTTATTGCCCTTAGTTTTAAAGGAAATAATCTGGCCACGGTTATTTTTTTCTCGGTATCATCAGTTATATTAATTGTTGCAATAGTTCAAGACCTTTATAGAAAGGCTTACCTGGATGAATTAACCGGAATCCCCACACGTCGCGCACTTACGGAAGAGCTTATGAAAATAGGCGACAAGTATGCTATCGCCATGCTGGACATCGATTTTTTTAAAAAATTTAATGATACTTACGGTCATGATGTAGGTGACAACGCGTTAAGGTTTGTTGCCACGATGATGAAAAGTGTAACCGGCGGAGGGAAAATCTATCGTTACGGGGGTGAAGAATTCACCATTATTTTTCCTGGCAAAGGAGTTGACGACGCGGTACCGCACTTAGAAAAGCTAAGAAACAAAATCTCCAAGCGGGGGTTTATCCTCCGTGGACAGAATAGGCCAAAAAAGAAGCCCAAGAATATAACGCCGAGTAATTCCTCAAAGCGGCTGTTTCTGACTGTCAGTATTGGCGTATCAGAGAAAACCGAAAGAAACAAAACGGCCGAAGCTGTGCTCAAGTCAGCGGATAACGCGCTTTACCGGGCAAAAGAAAACGGAAG
>MVQK01000032.1 GCA_002067515.1 Pelotomaculum sp. PtaB.Bin013
ATATAAATCGGTGGAGAATGGGATTGATGTATTGAATATCCCCTCGTGGCTGAAAGGCTTTTTCAATGAGCTCGCAGAAAAAGAACTTGGGGTCTATAAATCGCCGTTTCAACACCAGCTTGATGCTCTTCAGAACGCATATGACGGAAAAGACCTATTCGTTTCCACTGGCACTGGTTCCGGCAAAACAGAGTGTTTTATGTGGCCGCTGCTCGCTAAAATTTGCGTGGAGGCAAAAACACAGCTGGATACATGGGCAAACCGAGGAGTGCGCACCATTGTTATGTATCCCATGAACGCGCTTGTCTCAGATCAGATAAGCCGTCTTCGTAGACTGATAGGGGATCCCGAAGAAAAGTTTTTACATACCTTCCGAAGTACTGTTGGCGGTCTGGCTAGGCGCCCTCAATTTGGTATGTATACCGGGCGTACTCCATATCCCGGTTCTGCTCCAACGCGTTCTGAAGATAAAAAACTTGCGGAATCGCTCTCGCGAATGACTCGGTCGGATGATGAAGCAGCTATTGCATTTTATAAAGAATTGTTAAAGGATGGTAAGATCCCTGCTAAAAAAAATCTAAAACAGTTTATAGAAACACTTGAAAGCGGACGACATGTTACTAGCGACGATGATGCCGAGCTGATTACTAGATTTGAAATGCAGCAGGTATGCCCTGATATTCTTATTACAAACTACTCTATGCTTGAATATATGCTGCTTCGTCCACGTGAAGAAAAAATTTGGAGTGATACGAGTAGTTGGCTGAACACCAATCCCGATAACAAGCTTCTCTTTGTTATTGATGAAGCGCATATGTACAGAGGTTCCTCTGGTGGAGAGGTTGCGCTCCTGATACGAAGACTGTTTCACAAACTTGGCATTTCGCGTGATAAAGTTCAGTTTATTCTTACAACGGCCAGTATGCCGAATTCATCGCCGGATGACATTGCTGCCGTCCACGAATTCGCAAAGAATCTTACTGCGGCTACGGATGATTGTTTTGTATACTTGACCGGAGCGCGGGAAGAATTGCCTTCCGGAAGCGCCGTTTCCATTCCGACAGAAAAGTTTCTGCAATATCGTCCCGGAGATACGGAAGAGGAAACGGAGGAGGAACTTACGAGCACCAACTGTTTCTGGAGTGGCTTGGAGCATAGCAAAGCGCCTTTTGAAAATTGGTCCGATGCGCATTCTTGGATGTATCAAAATCTAACAAACTACGATCCTTTTTATAAATTATTTGTGGCGTGCCGTGGTTCGGCCTGCTCTATCGACGAACTGGCTGAAAAGATTTTCCGGATTTAGGTCGAAATTTAGCTCAGGCTGCAGTTTATAATCTGCTTGCAATTTCCTCCCTCGCAAGGGATGAGAAGAATAATGTTTTATTCCCTATCAGATTACATATGCTCTTCCGCGGATTGCAGGGAATATATGCATGCACAAATCCAAGTTGCAAGCATTCGAACACATATGAAGGAATTACGCTTGGGCAGCTCTTCATTACTAATGGTGTTTATACGTGTCCGGATTGCGGAAGTGCCGTTTATGAACTCGTCAACGACCGAAGATGTGGAGCATTGTTTTTTAAGGGTTATGTCACGCACACATCGGGCAAAGCGTTTTTGTGGAGATCTCCCGGTGCATTCTTCGATGAAAAAATGTATAAGATTCATTTGTTCATTCCGGAATGCGATAAAACATATTCGGGTTCTTCGGGAAACCCGGTCAAGCTATGCTATCTGGATACGCAAAGCGGATTCTTGGATTTTTATGATGACGCACTTGCCGGAAAGCCCGGTATCATCAAACTTTACTACAGCGAGTACAAAGATAAAGGGCGTCCTGATGTAAAGACTTTTTCCACTTGCCCGCATTGCAGACACTTATTGAGCAGAACTCAATTGACTTCCTTTAGTACAAAAGGTAATCAATCGTTCTATAATTTGATCAAGGCCCAGTTTAATGCACAGCCACCGGTAAACTCAAAAAAAGATAACCCTGTGAAGTTCCCGAATCAGGGAAGAAAAGTTTTACTGTTTTCCGATAGTCGCCAACGTGCGGCAAAACTAGCCAGAGATATGTCACAAGCATCTGATGATCAAGCGGTCATGCAGTTATTTGTACTTGCTGCAAAAGCAATATCAGATTCCGGCAAGGATCTGTCGCTGAACAATATCTACGGCTATTTCGTCTTGGAAGCGGCCAAAAGACATGTACAGTTGTTTCACAACGAAAGCAGAGACAAGTTTTTGTCCGATTGCGCGGATACCAAAGCGACATATCAAAGAAAGCAAAAGCGCGGCAAAGAATTCGAACCGGAACTTACGTTCGACAATGCGCCGCCGATGATGTTGGAGCATCTGATTCATCTGTTTTGCGGTGGCTATAATACTCTGTATGATACTGCACTCGGATGGTTGGAGCCACGCGAAAAGAATCTGGAGGATGCGTTAGAAATTCTGGAGGATCGTGACATCGATGTTTCCGATAAAGAGTTTTTGGAAGTATTCAATGCATGGTTGTTAGATATCTGTAGCGATTATGGTGCTTTGGGGCATAAGATCCCCGACGAACGCAGAAAAGAAGTATTGTCATCCTACAGGGGACTCGGACTCCCTACCGATTGGGATTTTTCAAAGGTCATGTATGACAACGTGGGTTGGAAAAAGAACGATCCTATAGTGGCCGCATGGAAAAAGGCGCTTTCCGTATTTCTTGATAGCAATGAAAGCCGCTATTACATAGAGCTTTCTCGTGTTGTACCAAAGTTTGGCTTAGAACACGAATGGCTGAGGTGCAAGCAGTGTTCTGAATTGACTGCATTCCCCGTTCACGGGAAATGTCCGACTTGTGGAAGCAACCAGCTGGAAAAGGTAAGCGATCAGGGATACAGCGCAATGGGGTTCTGGAGAAAACCCGTTTCCGATGCGTTAGCAGGTGATGCAATTCGAGTTATCGACACTGAGGAACACACAGCTCAATTATCATATAAAGACCAGCGTGACGATATGTGGTCACGGACAGAGCAATATGAGATGCGCTTTCAGGATTTGCTGAAAAAAGATGAACCGCCTGTTGATATTCTGAGCAGCACTACAACGATGGAAGTCGGTATTGACATCGGCTCCCTTGTTGCGGTGGGACTGCGCAACATCCCCCCGATGCGCGAAAACTATCAGCAGCGTGCAGGTCGAGCTGGCCGGCGTGGCGCAAGCCTGTCTACCATTGTCACATTTTGTGAAGACGGCCCTCATGATACCATGTACTTTACAAATCCAGCACCGATGTTTCGCGGCGATCCGCGCAGACCGTGGATTGATATTCAAAGTGAGAAACTGCTGTATCGCCACATGAATATGATTGCAGTTCAGGCATTCTTGATACCCAAAGGTCAAAGTCTTGACGGCATTGATACCATCGGCTTTTTCGAAGAATACTGGGAAGAGTTTACGCGCTACCTTAACGGGTTTGACGTATCGTCTAATACCGTGCTGTTGCAGTCATATTCCAAGGAATTTATTTTGCGGATTAGAAAACAGCTTGCGCAAGAAATGCAGACTCTTAACGAGAAGCGCATTGCGCATCCGGAACTGTATGGCGGTGAAGGGACATCAAACAAGAAGACAATGTTAGACGCATTGTATGAAGAAGGCATTATCCCGACATATTCGTTCCCCAAGAATGTTGTGAGTACATTCATAAGCAACCCTCAAGGACAGTTGCAATATCAGGTCGAGCGCGGATTAGATGTCGCAATCAGCGAATATGCGCCCGGCCGGTCAATTGTCGTAGACAAAAACACTTACCAGCTTGGCGGTTTGTATTATCATGGCAGTGAACGCAAAAAAGGCGGATTTACAACCCCGGCGAAATCATTCATGGACGATCCGAACTATGTAAAGACTGTATTCTCCTGTAAGGCGTGTGAATGGTTCGGTCCTGCAGACGATTTGGATAACGGTCATTGCCCATTCTGTGAAAACGAGCATATTGTGCAGATGTTACCAATGGTTCGGCCTTGGGGTTTTGCACCTGTGAATGGCAAGTCCATCGCTCCCGCTCAGTTGAATGAATCTTATTCATATGCAGATGCTCCTTTGTATTCTACATTGCCGAATTTCGATGGATTGGCTCCAATTCAAGGTTTCTCAAATATCCGTATGGCCAAACGGTCTAACCAAAGGATTATCATGGTAAACCGCGGCCCTGCTGAAAAAGGGTTCATGATTTGTCCCGATTGTGGCGCGGCAGTTCCCGGGGATAGTGCTATCGCATACAAGTCGGATCGAACCAAGATAGGTCGGCCATATTACTCGAAGTTTGTAAGAACCGAATGCAATCATGCGAATGCCGTAAATGCTACGCTTGGATTTGATTTCATAACAGATATGCTAGTTCTTGAAATTGAACTTGATACAGCAAAGATTAATATTTCGCGCAAAGAAAGACCTTGGATCGACCGCGCTTCGCGTTCCTTGGCAGAGTCACTGCGTCTTCAGACAAGCCAACTCCTTGATGTTGAATTTACTGAACTTAATGCAGGATACCGTTTAAGAGAACACAAGGAGATAGCATATGTTGATATCTATCTGTATGACAGCCTCTCAAGTGGTGCCGGGTATTCCTCGGGAATAGCGTCGCAAATCAACCCACTTTTAGAGAAAACAGAAACTTTCTTGAATGGCTGTGATTGTGATAACGCCTGCCAAAACTGTTTGAAGCACTATCGTAATCAAAACTACCATTCAGTGTTGGACAGATATGCTGCTCTGGAACTGCTGACATGGGCGAAAGAACAAAGACTTGCTGCCGATGTTCCTCTTCAAGACCAAATCAAAATGATGGAACCGCTTAGAAAGGTTCTCTATACCTATGGAATTCGCTTGGAATATCCGCAGGAAGACGGACTCGCTGTGGCAAATGCAGGCAATGTTAAGCAGTTATATATTTACCCTGCAATGAAGTTAAAACCAGCATATCGACCAAATGCTGTATGGATCAGTAATTTTGAAGTCAAGTATACTCGGCCATATGCAATCGACTCGATTCGCAGTGCGTTGAATTGTCAATAATATCCTCATACAGGACAACCGGTCAAGCACAACTCCGCCGGTTACTTCTTTTACGTGAAAAGGTAGAACGCAAACAGGGGGCTATGGCTTGCTTTTCTTAACTTTGGTTTCTATAAGGTACGGCCCGCCTCCACCATAACTTACCAGCCAGAGAGCGAGTTTATCAGAATTCGCTCTTTATATTTTATTTTAGCAATTACTATTGTTTTTTAAATCTGCGTTACACAGGTTATTACCGAAATGCGCTAAAGGTTTGATCTCAACGGGGTTATTTTTGTGGGAGATCGGAGCACAGTCAGCAAAGATATTTTGGACCGTTGGATAAAATATCTTTAATATACATATGCTCAAAGATGTGGTGAAGTATTGAAAAACGGGGGCAGGTATAAAGCCGTACGTACTAATTTAAAGGTGAAAGAAGTAAGGTATGATGCTGACCGTTAGGTTATTTACCGTGTCCTTGCAAATTTTTTTCATGTTTTCTTGCAATACAAAAATTATCACCATAGTAATCTACAAGTTTAACTCTAACATTGTTTAAGATGTGATTAACACTATAAATGGAAGTTTTAAGTGCAGTTGAAATATTTTGAAGACTGTGACCATTCATTCGCATTATTATGACCTGTTGCTCTTTCACGGATAAACTATTAATAAAACGTTTTACGTCCAGCACAGAATCATCTCTAGGAGCTTCTCCAATACACGCGGCAAGAGTGAAGCTTTCATTTTCTGCATTATTCGCCAGTGGAGCATCAAAAGATAACAGTGAGTCTAACTTCTTTTCAGCCCATGCTTTTGAGTTTTTTTGTTTCATAATTCTTCGTATTTGAGCAATAGCATAATCTTTAAAAAATCCATAACGTATATTATAAGTGCGAACTGCTTGAAGAAGCGCTGACATTCCCTCTGAAATCCGATCTTCTAACTCTAGTCCTTTATATGAATTTTTACATTCCTGCAAGACAAGATATAGGTAATAGGTAATAACATCTTCCTCGGTGATCTTTCTCATCAAAGGGTGTCTCCTTTCGGCAGCATGGCAAATGTGTATAATAAGCTTCACATGTCAGAGAAAATCAATGTTTCGTCCAAATCAGCGAGGGATTTACGGTTGGCATGACTGAACCATCCCGTATAAGGGATAGGATGTTCCTGCAAGTAAGCGGGGTTATATTTGTAGACAGCATGGGAAAATCAGGGATGGAAGCGGGTTCTAGCTTTTGTGGGTTTATTTACAAGGTGAGGATGGTTGCAGGCTTGCATCTTCGCGGGGATGGTGCATCAGCTCTGGCTAGTTACCGACCAAAAGCTGTAAAGCTTCCGCAAGAGATTCATTGATTATAAAAATAATATTTGCATTCACAGATATAATTTCTTAAATATATGATTTTATGTTGGAAAAGCCTATGCTTTTTTGTATAATAAAACCAACTTACCTGAAGGGATTGGAACTATGGCTATCAGCTACATTAAGCTATGGAAGCTTTTGCTGGACAATAAAATGAAAAAGACCGATTTGCTCAGTCTTGCCGATATAAGCACGACCACCCTGGCAAAGCTGTCGAAAGACCTGCCCGTCAGTATGGAAGTCATGAGCCGGATTTGCCATGCGCTTTCCTGTGATATTGGCGACGTGATGGAAATAACCCAGGATAAAAAAGAATAGGAGGATGCTGTTATGGATTCGGTACTGCCTTACACGTCCTCTATAAAGGACATGCCCTTTCTGTTTTCCGATATGCGCAGGACTGCGCAGTTGCTGTGTGAGGGGAAAACGAAGGATGAAATTATAGAATTGTCGATGACCGCTAATATTTATCAGCTTGAGAAAGAAAAAAGGCGTCGCGATTTGCCCCTGAGAATGCTGAAGCGTCTTGGGACGCTTGACATGCCACTGGTTTCCATCGTGGCAAACGGACGGTACGAGGACGCCAAGCTGATCGCTTTTCTGGCGCTGATCAAATCAGACCGCCTTTTTTTTGAATTCATGCGTGAGATATACTCGGACAAATTCCTATTCGGTCAAACAGAGGTTGACGACAAGGACTTTTTAACTTTTATTGAACGCAAGGCGCAAAACGATGATACGGTGGCAGGCTGGACACCGAACAACCTCGTGCGTATACGAAATACCTACAAGAATATTCTTTGCGAAGCGGGGTTGGCCAAAAAAGCCGGGGATGTGTTAATTATCCTGAAGCCCATATGCGACCGAAAAATCCCAGCTCTTCTCAAGGGAGAAAACGAACCTTACGCAAAAGCCATGCTCCTGGAGGTGTAACGGATGATGACGCTTAATGAGCGGCTTGACTTGATTGAGCCTAAAATATTGGAGAAAAGCTTTCGCACGGGGCGCGGTACGGCAAATGAAATCAATTTCTGGATTTTTGACTACAAACCGGAAGATGAAATGGCAGTTCGCGCCCATGTTTCATATCTGAAACAGCGTGTAAACAACGCCCATGACGACGTGCGAATTGTTGAATTTGATTTATACAAGCTAATGCTGGACGTTCTGCGGGAAAAGAATTATCTTGACAAGGTCATACAAATGGAGCAGGTCAAAACCAGCGAGGCGATTGTCAATCCCATCAAAAAAACGTTGAGGCTGACTCTTGACGGAGATTTGGTTATTGGAAAGATTGCTAAGAGCATCGTGCCTGAAAGGGACGTTATCTTTTTAACCGGGGTAGGAAAAGCCTGGCCGGTCATACGCTCCCACACCGTGCTAAATAACCTGCACAGCAAAATAGACAAGAATCCTCTTGTCATGTTCTTTCCCGGCGACTATACTAACGAGCTGCGGCTGTTTGGAGAAATCACAGACGACAATTATTACCGGGCCTTCAAGCTGATTGAAAGATAGGAGAGTGGCGGCATGAAAATACATGATATGTTTCAAAAGGATATTGACAGGCCAATTCAGGGCGTTGTCAAAATCGGTCAGAACTCCAATGAAATTATCACGGCGGAACTGGACGAGTATGTCGTGACCAGGGAACTGCATCGCCATTTTGACAAGTTTTTCGAGGGTTACCGCAAGGGCACGACAACCCGCACTGATAAAATGGGCGTCTGGATTTCCGGTTTCTTTGGCAGCGGCAAATCCCATTTTCTTAAGATACTTTCCTATCTTCTTTCAAACGACACCTATGACGGCAAAAAGGCTATCAGTTATTTTGACGGAAAGATAGCCGACAGCCGCATTTTGGCGGATATGCAGGTCGCTGCCGATACCGGCGCGGACGTGGTCCTATTCAATATTGACGCGGAAGCCGATTCGGACTCGAAGACACACAAGGATGCCATTGTCAAGGTTTTCATGAAGGTCTTTAATAAAATGCGGGGCTTTTGCGGCAGTATGCCGTGGATTGCCGATTTGGAGCGGCAGATGACCAAGGATGGCGTCTATGACAGCTTCCGCGCCCGTTTCAAAGAGCTTGCGGGGAATGAATGGGAAGACACCCGCGAGGATTTCTATTTCGAAGAGGACAATATCGTTCAGGCGCTTGCCGATACAACGAAGATGAGCGTTGACGCCGCGCGGAACTGGTACAACAAATCCGAGGAAAACTATTCTTTGGATATCAACGGATTTGCGAGGCGGGTGCGGGAATACATAGAAGCGAAGTCAAAGGAAACAGGCAAAAAGCATTTTGTCATCTTCCTTTGCGACGAGATTGGGCAGTACATCGGCAGCGACAGCGGCCTGATGCTGAATTTGCAGACTGTCGTGGAGAGTCTGGGCACGGAATGCGGCGGACAGGCTTGGGTCATAGCAACAAGCCAGCAGGATATAGACTCTATCACCAAAGTGGATAGAGATAACTTCTCTAAAATTATCGGGCGATTTGACACAAGGCTTTCCCTTTCCTCCGCCAACGTAGACGAAGTTATCAAAAAGAGGCTGCTTGCCAAGACAGACACGGCGGCGGACAAGCTGCGCCTTTTATATGCCGGGAAAGCCGCCGTTATCAAAAACTTGATTTCCTTTTCTTCTTCTGACACACCGGAGAAGAGGCTGTACAGTTCCGCAGAGGAATTTGTGGACGTGTATCCTTTTATCCCGTATCAGTTCAACCTGCTGCAAGCGGTGTTCACGGGCATCCGAACCCACGGCGCGTCCGGCAAGCATCTGTCTGAAGGAGAACGCTCTTTGCTCAACGCCTTCCAAGAGGCGGCGGTTCAGTACGCCAATTTCGACGACGGTATTCTCATTCCCTTTGAGGCTTTTTACAAAACCATTGAGACCTTTTTGGATCACAATATCAAAGCTGTGATTATCAGGGCGGCAGAAAGCGCCGAGTTTGACGACGGGGCCTTGCAGCCCTACGACGTGGAGGTCTTGAAGGTTCTGTTTATGGTGAAGTACATCCCCAATGTGCTGCCCGCCAACCTCGAAAACATCACCACCGTCATGCTGGGAAATATCGATCAGGACAAAATTGAGGCTAAAAAACAGGTTGACGCCTCTTTGCGCCGTTTGGAGGAGCAGAAGCTTATCATTAAAAACGGCAATCAATTTATCTTCCTGACAAACGAGGAGCAGGACATCAACCGCGAAATACGGGAAATCAAGATTGACACAAGCGAGATCATCGATAAAGTCGGCGACAATATATTCTCCGCCTTGTTTGGACTCAATAAAAAATACCGCTATAACGACCGGTATGACTTTTCTTTTAACACAATCATTGACGACAGACCGAGAGGCGCGCAGAAAGAGGAAATCGGCATTCGGGTGCTGACTCCCATGTATGCCCGTGGTGACGTCGCCGAGCCGGAACTCAAAGCTATGTCCATGCGGGAGAGAAATGTTATTGTCGCGCTTCCTTCCGATATGTCCTACATCGACGAGATGGAGCAGGCTCTGCAAATCGAGACGTACATTCGCCGTAACGCCGGCAAGGTGTCCACCGATACGGTGGAGGACATCAAAACCACCAAAACCCGCGAGGGAAAGCAGCGAGTGGATAGATGCAAGGAGCTTATTTTCGAGGCGCTCAAAAAGGCTGATTTATATGTGAACAGCAATAAGCTCGATATCAAAGAGAAGCAGCCGTCAGAAAGGATTAACGACGCCTTCAAAACACTGGTGGAAGGTATTTATACAAAGCAAAACTACATCACTAATCCCTTTTATACCAACGACGACCTGCGGGAAGTTCTCACAGCAAAGGATGCTCAAGTTGTGTCCGGGGGCATGGAGGCCGTCGTTCCCAATCGTCTTGCCATAGAAGAAATGGAGGATGTTGTTGCCCGCAGCTCATACAAGAACATGCCGACCACCGTGCGCACCCTGATGGATCACTTTAACAAGATCCCCTATGGGTGGAAAGACATGGACATCGCAGGCATCGTCCTGACACTTTTCAAGAAGCAAGAAATCCGGTTGGAGCTTGGCGGCGAAAACATCTCCACAATCGACATGAATGTGATCAACTATGTGACAAAACGAGATTATTTGGATCGAGTCCTTGTGAAAATGCGTGTGAAAATCTCTCCCGCGTTGTTGCAGAACGCCAAAAACCTCGCGAAAGACGTATTCGGGAGAAGCGATCTGCCCGGTGACGAAGACGGTCTGATGGCGCGCTTTAAGGAGCTTGCTGCCTCCGAGCTTTCCAGAAACGACGGCAGCATCAAGGATTTGCTCCATGAATACGACAAGGCGGGATATCCCGGCAAAATCGTTTTGGAAAACGGCAGGAAGCTTTTTGAACAGGCCGATAAAATCAAGGACACATCAGCGTTTTACAATTACCTTGCTGAAAAAAAAGACGCCCTCCTTGACTACGAGGAGGATGTGCAGGACGTCAAGAAGTTTTTCAAAAACCAGAAGAATATCTTTGATAAGGCGCTGAAAATGCTGGCGATTTACGAAGCCAACCGCTCTTATGTGCTCGACCCGGAGACCATCAAAGTGGTTGAGGATATTGAGCGCATCACCCGCCTTCCGGAACCCTACGCGCAAATACATAAACTGCCGGAACTTATTGAGCGGTTCATCAAACGTTTCGGCGACCTGCTGGAGGCGGAATGCGAACCGATCCGTACGGACATCGAGTCGGACAAGGCTGAGACATTAGCTAATTTGGAATGCCGGCCTTTCAAGGATCGCTTTTCGGGAAAGGTTCAAGCGGATTTTTCGGCGCTGCTTGACAGACTTTCCCATGCCAACAATATCTACGAAGCCATCGCCATGCGCACGGAGAGCGACCGCATGAAGCAGCGATTTATTCAAAGCTTCGAAGAAGAGGAAGCGCGCCTGAAAGCGGAACAGGCCAAGGCCGGTGATGATGTAATCATTCAGCCCCCTGTACGGAAAACGAAAACGGTGAGTGTGAAAACCTTGATCCACGGGACCCGTCAGATATCCAGCAAGGAGGATATTGACAAGCTCTTAAACGTGCTGCGCAAGAAGCTTGAGGCACAGCTTGAGGAGAATACAACGATTAAGATTGTATAGGGGTTCAATGAAGCGCACGAGAGGTTGATATAAATGGATAAGACTGCAATTAAAAACTACGCCGTGGCGGCCCGCAGGAAGCTGATCGACGCCGTACGACAGAAGGCTTATCAGCTGTATATCCGCGAGGAGATGGCGCTGCCGCCGGAAGAAGCGAAAAGCGCCCTGATGAACGACGGCATTTTTCTGACAAGCGAGCAGTATAAGTCCCGCGAGCGTCTGGTAAGCGAAATCAGCCGCCGCGTGGATGAGCTCGGCAATGAAAAGGGCTATAACGCCGTCATGGAGGAGATTGCCTACACCTGGTTCAACCGCCTCATCGCCCTGCGCTTCATGGAGGTCAACGACTATCTGCCCTCCGGCATCCGCATCCTTTCCAGCGTGGATGAAGGCCGCGCCGAGCCGGACGTTATCCGCGAGGCGGACCGGCTGGACTATGTGGATCAGGGCAAAATCGCCGAATATCGTGACTTGTCTTCCCAAAAACTGTACAAATACATTCTTATTTCGCAGTGCAACGCTCTTTCCTCCATCCTGCCGGGGATGTTTGAGAAGATCGACGATTATACCGAGCTTCTGCTGCCCGACGCCCTCTACGCAAAGGGCGGTGTCGTCCATGACCTTGTCCGCGGCATCGCCGGGGAGGATTTCCGCGATCAGGTGCAGATCATCGGCTGGCTGTATCAGTATTACATCTCCGAGAAAAAGGACGAGGTTTTTGCCGGATTGAAAAAAAACATCAAAATCAACAAGGAGACCATCCCAGCCGCCACCCAGCTTTTTACGCCGGAGTGGATTGTCCGGTACATGGTGGAAAACTCGCTGGGGCGGTTGTGGCTGGAGCATTGTCCTCCATCCAATGCTTGCGGAAACGCAGAAGAAGCATTACGCAAGTATTGGGTTTATTATATTGATGAAGCTGAACAGGACGAAGCGGTGGAAAAGCAGCTGCGCGAGTTGCAGCGGCAATATACATTTGATAACCCGACGCAGATCAAAATTATCGACCCCTGTATGGGCAGCGGTCATATTCTGGTGTATGCCTTTGACGTGCTCTATCAGATATACTTCAGCCAAGGTTATGCCGAGCGGGAGATACCTAATCTGATTCTCCAAAACAATATATACGGGCTGGACATTGACAAGCGGGCGGCGCAGCTTGCCTATTTCGCGCTGATGATGAAGGCCCGCAGCTACAACCGCCGCTTTTTCCGTCAGAAGAATATACCTGACGCCCACGTCCACGCCGTCATCGAATCCGACGGGGCGCAGTTGCATCATCTTG
Organism: Pelotomaculum sp. PtaB.Bin013; assembly: GCA_002067515.1. Taxonomy (GTDB): domain Bacteria; phylum Bacillota; class Desulfotomaculia; order Desulfotomaculales; family Pelotomaculaceae; genus Pelotomaculum_D; species Pelotomaculum_D isophthalicicum. Next base: position 12,828 of record MVQK01000032.1, read on the forward strand.
AGTACATGGGGCATGGGATGGATGAGACCGAGCGGCGGCAGTGCCGGGACGACCTGTCTTACCTGATCGGCCTTTTCTCCAACGCGCGGGAATACGGCTCCATCCTTAAAATTGACCGGACGTTGGATTATACCCAACTCCGGCGCTTTGTGGAGGACTGCCATTGGGGACAGTTGGATATATACACCAAGGGCATTGACCAGACCGAGCGGATACTGCTTGAAATTTTGGATATTGCGGAG
>MVQK01000033.1 GCA_002067515.1 Pelotomaculum sp. PtaB.Bin013
GGTGGCGGATATTTATGGCCCACGTAACACCAGGATCAGTGTGCCGATAAAATTCTTGCTCCAGGCTATGGCAAACGAGCCAATAACGGTATATGGGGATGGTTCCGACAGCCGCTCTTATACATTCGTTGCCGACTTTACCGAAGCGGTTGTCTTAAGCATGATCCGGCCTGAAGCAACCGGTGATGTTTTTAATGTTGGAAGTGATGAGTGTGTGTCCATGTGTGAACTAGCTTCTAACATTAGGGGAATTGTGGGAAGCGCCAGCCCGGTCCTCTTTCAGGACAGTCCGGCCGCCGGACGCAGGCTGTTTATTGACAACCGGAAATCAAAAGAGGTACTTGGCTTTAAACCGGCGTTTAGAATTGCCGAAGGGCTCGCTATAACTCACCGCTGGCTTAAAGATAACCCGGAATATTATCATTTGTAAAATAGTGCCACTAGTATGGTGGCGATGTGCAAAAGCTGATCAGTAATATTGACCGGATGCAATTTGGATAGTGATGAGGCAAAAAGGCGAATCTTGAGAAAATCGATTGTAAAGTGTGTAGCAAATAGAAAAAAGAGTTTCCATATTGAAAAAAAACCAGTTAAAATCAAGGCGAGGCTGATTACGAGCGCCCAAGACAAGGCGTGGGCGGCAAGCGCCATGATTTTTTTCCTTTTATAGGCAGCTAAACGGGTTAGCTGGAGAAAAAAATCAGCGAAGACATGTCCTGCCATTAGCAGGATTAAAATTGAAAACATAATTACCCTCCCGGCGCCGTATAATTAACTATATTCAAAAATAGTTTTTTGGATTCTGGAAAGTGCAAGCTGTTTCTAAACAGACCATGTAACACTTTCTATTATCGGGGAGCGGGATTAAAAAGGTTGCCAGGGGATGTTGATGAAGTCACAGCAGCTGCATCATAAATGATCTTTAACGAACCGTGGAGAGGTAATTCTATCCGCGGTTATTTTTCATAAAAACTACTTTGCATCGATAATGTTTTTATTTTTTTTGGGAAAAATCTTATGGGGGAGATTAGGCTGTGGATAATGAAGAGATATTAAACACTTGTAGTGATTTATTAGATAAATTAACAGTAGTTAAAGGATACCTTCAATTAAGTACTGAGCGTAAGAAGGTTGATTATTCTTTATTATTGTTGCAAGAAATCAATGAGATACAAATACTGGTATATAAAATGATTGATACATTAAAGAAATAGAAGGCAATTCTTCTCCGGTTCTAAATAGTTGGAATTTTGGAACTATTTTTAGTTAGAGGATTTCAGGAAGTAATAACGAATATTAAATTAAATAATAATTGTTAAATTATACCATTGGGGAGGACATTATGTCTCAATCTTCACAATATCTGCTTATTGTTGATGATAACGTCGGGGTGTGCCGTCTTTTGTTTGAGTTGTTCAGCGATGAGGGGTATATTGTTGAGACGGCGCTAAGCGGCGCGGAAGCGCTCCGGATAGTTTGCGGCAGAACACCTTCGCTGATCCTTCTCGATGTTAAAATGCCAGGTATGAGCGGTCTGGAGACATTGGATAAAATTAAAGAAATCGTACCGGATATACCGGTAGTGATGATGACCGCGTACACTGAGCTGGACACGATAATGGCGGCCCAAAAGGATGGTTTGATCCAACATTATTTAGGCAAGCCTTTCGACTTGGATGATATTCGCCGTTTAGTCAAGAAAATTCTGCTCGACAGAGAGTGCGAGCAAAAGGTAACCGGTTAATGTCTTTGCAGAATACTGGTTTAATGCTCATGCGCTGGCTGTCAATAGTATCCGGCAGGAGTTATTACCACCAAGAACAGCCGCTTGGCAAATTCTATCAGCCTGGTGGTGTTCTTGGTTATTTTAATGACTTGACAGCTAAGATAAAATGGAGGGGGCCGGTTTCAAAGGGTGGTTTTCCTTTGAACAGAACGGCTAATGGAAGCCTTGTTATTATTCCCACGACCATAGCGCAAAAAGCTTTGGGACATTATGACAGTTGGTTGCTTGGCGGGGACCGCCGAAACCTGGATGACTTTATGATGCTTGCCGGTTGGCTGCGTGAGCACCAGGATGCGGAAGGCGGGTGGCCGATATGGCCACTACTGGGTATGTCCGGTATTTCCCATTACTCAGCAATGGTTCAAGGTGAGGCTGTTTCGGTGGCAGTGCGGGCGTATCTGCATGATCCGGAACATGCGTGGATAAGAGTGGCGGAAAACGCTGCCAGGCTAATGTTAAAACCAGTTATGGAGGGCGGGACCGCCCGGTACACGCCGGAAGGTCTTGTACTTGAGGAATATCCCTCAAAGAACCCGAACACCATCCTCAATGGGTGGTGTTTTGCTCTTTATGGCTTGTACGATTTAAAGCTTACAAAAACATGTTTGTCTTTTGATATCGAAAAGGCGCTTAACGACACACTCCGAGCCCTGAGCATTTACTTGCCACGTTATGACGCCGGTTACTGGTCTTACTATGACACCTTGAGCAGCCTTTCCAGCCCGTTTTATCACAAATTGCACATCGCGCAGCTGCTGGCGATAGAAAAAACATTCCCCGAGTTTGAGGCGGCAGCCCGTTTCTACCGTGTTAAATTTGAGCGCCAGTGGTCATGGAGCATAAACAGGTTTAGGGCAGTAGTAAAAAAAGGAATGCAGAAGATTTGTCACCCGCCTGAATGTATAATTCGATGAAATATAAACAAACAGAGAAGCGCTTGCCGGATCCTTTTTAGCATAGATCCGGTTATTTTATTTCTCGATATTTGTGGCTAAGTGGCCTTTGGGCCACTAATGACTGTGGAACGATTTAATAAAGAAATTCATAGGATAAAGCATAGACGATTAAAGACATACAGGGGAGAGATTCTTTGAAGATCGCCACAGTAATTGGTACCCGCCCCCAGTTTATCAAAGCGATGATGGTTTCCAAAGCCGTCAGGAAAAATCATGATGAGATATTGATTCACACCGGTCAGCATTGCGATGCGAATATGTCGCAGGTGTTCTTCTCCGGACGGGGCTGTCCCGCGCCGGATTATTATATTGACGCCGGACCGGCCGCGCCGGGGCGGCAATTGGCTAAGATGTTCGACAGGTTAAAGGCCGTGTTTGAATGGGAGAAGCCTGACGTCGTTGTTGTTTACGGTGACTCCCGCTCCACCCTGGCCGGGGCGCTGGCGGCTTCAAAAACAGGCATACCCTTGGCGCATGTTGAAGCCGGCTTGCGCTGCGGCAAGCGGGCCATGCCGGAGGAATTTATCAGGGAATTAACCGATTATCTGTCTGCCATATTGTTTTGCCCTTCTGAAATAGCGGTGCGCAACCTTAATAAGGAAGGGATTATCAATGGCAACGGCGCGGCTTCCGGCAAGGAAACTGATACGGTTCGGTTTAGGGGTTCAATTATCGTTAATGTCGGGGATGTCATGTATGACGCTTTGCAGGAGTGCCTGAACAATGGTAATTGCTCACCGCCATCGGCGGCAGGCCGGCTTCCGGAACCCGGGGAGTACCTTCTAGCCACTGTGCACCGGGCGGAAAACGCTGATAAAAAGGAGCGGCTGTCAGTTATTCTGGAAAGCCTCGTTACGCTGGGAGAAAAGGTTGTATTTCCGGTTCACCCCCGCACTATGAAGAAAATCAATGAATTTAACCTGGGTGGCTGTCTGGCCCATCCTAATATGACTGTGATTGAGCCGGTAGGCTATGAACAAATGATCTGGCTCTGCAAAAACGCCAGGAAAATTATCACTGATTCCGGTGGTATGCAAAAAGAGGCGTTTTATCTAAGAGTGCCTTGCATAACTTTACGGGAAGAGACTGAGTGGACGGAAACTGTTGAAATGGGCTGCAATGTGCTGGTAGGCAGCGAGCGCCGGTTAATCCGGGAGGCTGCTGGAGCTTCCGCGCGCGGTGACTGGTCCGGCTGTCCGTATGGGCAAGGAAACGCCTCGCGGTTGATTTCCCGGTTGCTGGAGGAATGCTTTTGCCCAGGGTAATCATGGTGGTGAATAGCGATTACCGGTACGACGCCAGGGTGCAGAAAGAGGCTGCCGCCCTTGGAATGGCAGGGTACAGCGTAACTGTTTTCTCCCTGGCCATGGATGTCCGGCGCGAGCAAAACGTAATGGGTGTAAGAGTGCTGAATCCCACTACCGGAAAGATGGCCTGGTTTCCTTACAAGTTGTCCTACCTGAAAGCCTACTGGCAGATAATACGCGCGCTGTTGCGCGAGAAAGCGGATGTATGGCACGGGCACGACCTGGATATGCTGCCCTTCGTGTTTATAGCCGCGAAGCTCAAGGGAGGCAAACTTGTATACGATTCCCATGAACTCTGGCAAGGATACGACTGGCCCAGCCGCGGCGGCAGGCGGGGTCTGTTGCGGCGCCTGCTCTGGCAAGGCTGGCTGTGGCTGGAAAAGGCGCTGGCAAAGCATTGCCATTTGATTATCACCGTCAATGAAAGCTGTGCCCGGGAAATAGCCCGAAGATTGGAGGTTCGGCCCCCGCTGGCGCTGAGAAACTGTGTTGACCCCGCAGAAACGGCAAGTCCCGCGGGCAGCCTGCGGGAAACACTGGGGCTCGGCCATAGCGAACTTTTGGTTGTGTATACTGGTAAACTGCAAAAAGGGCGCGGCTTGGAAGAGTTGCTCAAAGCCTGGGCCGGTCTGCCCGCTGACCGGCACCTGGCTATAATCGGCCAGGGGCCGCTGGAAGGCAGCCTGAGAGACTTTGCGCTAAGCGCCGGGCTAAATAATGTTTTTTTCCTGCCGCCGGTAGAAGCCTTGGAATTGCCGGGGTATATACGCGGAGCCACCCTGGGAGTGGTTTTAATTGAGGATACTGATCAAAGCAAGCGTTATTCTCTGCCGAACAAACTACTTGAGTATATCGCCGCGGGCGTGCCGGTGCTGGCATCGAAACTACCGGAGATAAGCCGGCTGGTGGACGAATATCAAATAGGTGTTTTTGCGGACCCTGGAGACAGCGGCAGGATCAGAAAGTCTTTGAGCGAGTTGCTGGGCAACGCGGGAAAGCTGCGCTTCTTGAGACTGAATACCTTGAAAGCCAGAGTGAGTTTGACATGGCGGAAGGAAGCAGGTTTGTTAATTAGTGAATACTCAAAAATTACCAAAGGTGGCAAGCAAGAAGCGTCCCCACTTGCCCAAGGCGGCAAGTAAGAACCGTCCCTTTTTGCTCCTGGCTGCCTTAACAGCGGGGACCCTGGCAGGCGTGGCCGGGGTTAGATGGCCTCTTCTCATGGCAGGCGGGTTCCTGGTGTTCCTTGCTTGTCCATTGGCACCGGAGGTCTTGGGATTTTTCGCCGGAGGCGGCCTTTATCTGATCGGCAGGACCTTGGACATGGGGCGTGAGGCTTTGCTTTATTTAAACGCGGGCGCGTTATTACTCCCAATATTTTGCCTTGTGATTTATTTGTTGTATAAAAAAAGAGTTTGCGCCCTGACTGCTGTATCCGGACTTTGGGAATTTTGGGCCGTGCTGGGTCTCGGCTTGTTAATGCTGGTCCGCCTGCCGGACAGCTTGTTCGAAGAATACGGAGCGCAGAAAATCAAGTATTACCTGGTTAACAACACTGTATGTTTTTTCGGCCCGGTGCTGGCTTCAGCAGTCTGGGGCAAACCGGGCCTTTACCGCTTCCTGAAAGGGGTCTTCTTGGGCGGCTTGGCCTTTACCATGTATTTTTGGGTAAGTAAGTCTTACCTTGATTTGCCTTTAAATATTTATGCCGTGCTTAATTTTAATCCTATTGAGCTAAGCAGGTTGATTGGCTTGTTCATCCTTCTGTTGGTGATAGGCAGGGGGGTTGCAGTTCCTCATCCGCTTACGCTCTTCCTGGTTACAGCCGCAAGCGCCGCCATGATTCTGCTCGGTGCCCGGGGACCCGCCCTGGCGCTGGTTATTGCCCTGCTCTGCGGGGGTATAGTGGCGAGTCGCCGGGAGTTTCGCCTGCTGCCGGCCCTGGTTGTCTCTCTGTTTGTTCTGATAGCTGTTTATGTTTCCTCCCACTACTGGTTTTCACCGGATTTTTTCAGTTTAGCGGATAACGGCAGGTGGCAACTTTACCAGGCCGCTTTAACGGCATTTGGGCAGAACCCGGTGATGGGCGCCGGAACGGGATCTTTCGCCGGTATTTCACCAGAGCCGGGAATTTATTACCCGCACAACTTGTTTTTGGAATCGGCGGCGGAACTGGGGTTTCCAGGTCTGGCGCTGTCCTTGATGTTTGTGTTCGCTCCTTTGGCGCGGCTGGTATTATGGCGGAAGAAAACTAAAGGGACTGCCCTTGCCGTTTCGTTGCTGGTATTTTGCCTGTTGAACGCCATGCTTAGCGGGGATATTCCTGGGAATTACCTGCTCTGGCTTGCCGCGGGGGTAGCGGCTTCTTTGGCCATGACAGATCCGGAGAGATGTCGGTGAAAATTTTAATGATCTCCGGCGCAAAAGCTGGGGTTTCCACAGGCGAGATCATACATACGCTGGAAATGGCGGGGGGGTTGGCCGGCGCAGGCGCCCGGGTGACTTTGGCGCTGCGGGGGAAATACCGCGGACCAGGCCGGCAGGGTGTGAATGTTGTTGGTTTACCGGTTATGAAAAACAAGTACCTCGACGGGCTGCTCAGACCGGTACTGGTATGTATGGCAGCTTTGTTTTTAATTCTGCGGGTAGGTTACGACGCTGTGTATATACGTGACAGCATCTATGAAATGCCCGTGGTTTGGCTGCTTAAGCTGTTGGGTCAGTTCACGCTCCTGGAGTTAAACACGGTGTCGTCTGAAGACCTGCGCGCTAAAGGCAGGACCCGGTGGAAACAGGCTGTAGCCGGATGGGCGCAGCGAAAGGCTTGTTTTTCCGCTGCCCTGGTCCTGCCGGTTACTTCTAGTCTGGCCGGGTGGCTGGCCGGGCAGGGAGTGCCCGCCGAAAAAGTAACAGTGGTAGCCAATGGGGCCAACCCATATTTATACCGCCCGGTTGAACAAAAGGATGCCCTGGCGCGGCTGGGTCTGGACCCGTTCAAACAGTATCTCTGTTTTGCCGGCAACTTGGCGGCCTGGCAAGGCGGAGGAATAGTTGTTGAAGCCTTTGACAGAATAGCCGGTCTTTGCCGGGACGCTATGCTGCTGATTATCGGGGACGGACCGGAAAGGGAAGCGCTGGAGGTACAGGTGCGCTCCAAGGGGCTTGCCGGCAGGGTGCTTTTCACCGGCCGGGTGCCGTATAACCGGGTGCCCATTTATCTGAGCGCCTGTGTCGCCGGGATCGGCGGGGGTTGGTATGGAGAAAACATGACCTTAAAAAGGAGATTTTGTCGCAGCGGCAGTTCCGCCTTGAAGTTTTATTCTTATCTGGCTTGCAGCCTGCCGGTAGTTGTACCGGATATTGCCGATCTGTCAGATATAGTGCGGCTGACCGGCTGTGGACTAGTGGTGGAGCCCGACCGGGTGGGAAGCCTGGCGGCAGCGTTGACAGCCATGCTGGAGTATCCGCTTGCATGGGCGGAAGCCGGGCGCAGGGGCAGATACTTTATTGAAAAGGAAGCTGCTTGGGAACACCGGGCTTCCCGGATAATCTCGCTAGTGAATAGAACCAGGCGCCGGAAAGGCAGGTGGTAATCATTACAAAAAAATTAATGTACCTGACCGTCACCGCGCCTCTTGGGCGGCCGGAAGCTTTTTTAATCCCGGAGATGAACTGCCTGGCCGCGCACGGGGTCGATCTCACCATCATACCTGTCCGGCCGGCCGGGTCACTGGCACACAAGGACGGGAACGGCCCTTTCCTCAAAACTATTGTTTCCGGGCCATGGAGCTTGGCAGTTTGGCGTTCGACAGTAACGTGGCTGCTCAGGGCTCCCTTGCAGGTGGCCGGCTTGTTGTGTCTGCTGTTAAAAGGCGGGAGCTTCACTAACAAAGTAAAAAACCTGCTGCTGCTTCCCAAGGGCATGTTCATCGCTGAGAAGGTTCAGTCCCTGGGAATAACCCATATTCACGCCCACTGGGCGTCCACTCCTTCAACCTGTGCCCTGGTGGCTTCCGCCTTGACCGGTGTCGGCTGGAGCTTTACCGCCCACCGTTGGGATATCAAGAACAACAACCTCCTGCCGGAGAAAGTACGAAGATGTTCCTTTGTGCGGGTTATTTCGTCCCGTGGTCTTAAGCAGGTGACTAAAATCATAGGCCGGGAAGAAGAAAGGAAAAGGGTTATTCTGAGTCCGTTAGGGGTGGATGTGCCTCCGGAATTACCGCAAAAGCGCCGCCCGGGCAGGGGCAAGCCCATTATTGGGGCCGTTGGCAGCCTCACGGCGGTAAAGGGCCACCGTTACCTGCTTCATGCCTGCCGGCTGCTGGCAGACAGGGGAGTGGACTTCCGGTGCCTGATTGTCGGGGACGGGCCGGAACGGGGCAGCCTGTCGCGTTTGGCTGACAGGTTAAAGCTTGGCGGTATTGTTTTCTTGGTCGGCGCGCTATCACATGACCGAGTGCTGCGCATGCTCAGGTCGGGCATTTTTAACCTGCTGGCGCATCCCAGCGTGGAAACGCCTGGCGGCGCTCATGAGGGGGTGCCGGTGGCTGTGATGGAGTCCATGGCTGGCGGAGTACCGGTAGTTGTCACGGGAACCGGCAGTGTAACGGACCTTGTCGACCACGATACCGGTGTGATTGTTCCCCCGGAAAACCCGTCCGCTCTTGCGCTGGCCATCGAGAGTCTGCTTAGTGACCCGGACAGGGCCAGAGCGCTGGCGATAGCGGCCCACCGCAGGGTCGGGGAAAAGTTTGAGCTGAGCGCAAACGTTCATGTTTTACTTGGCATGATGGATGTCATACCGTAAGGAGCGCGATATGCCAAGCACATTTGAACGAACCCTTTGGATTATTAATCATCACGCCGCAGGTCCCGGCAGGCATGAGAGTCTGGGGAGGGAACTGTCCGCCCGGGGCTGGATGGTGAAGCTGTTTGCAGCCAGTTTTATTCACAATGTCTTCACCGAACAAAAAAAATACCCCCCGGGTTGCCATTACCTCGATGAAACAGTGAGGGGCGTCAGCCGGGTTTGGATTCAGACTCCGCCGTACTATGACAATAGCTTATCCAGGTTGATCAACCACCTGGCTTTTACCTGCAGGGCGGCTTGGCTGGGGCGCAAACTGGACGCGCCTGAAGTTATCATCGGTTCTTCCACCCACCTGTTCGCCGGATTATCGGCATATTACCTCGCCAGAAAATATAATATTCCTTTTGTTTTTGAAGTGAGGGACATCTGGCCCCAGTCGCTTGTAGACATTGGGGCACTAAGCAAGTTCAGTCCTCTGGCCGTGGGGATGGGTGCGCTGGAGAAATTTTTATACCGGAGGGCTCATTTGATCATCAGTGTGCTGCCAGGTGGTAAGGAGCACATCGCCCGTTTTGGTATCGATCATAAAAAGGTGGTCCATATTCCCAACGGTGTCGACCTGGCCTGGTATGACAACTGTGCCCGCGAAGGTCGCCTGAACCCGGAGCTAACCGCTCTATTCCACCGGCTCAAAGGGCGGGTGATATTCACTTATGCGGGTGCGCACGGATATGCCAATGGTCTGGAAACGGTGATAAAAGCTGCTGAAATACTGCACCGGGCCGGGATTGGCGGGATACATGTCTTAATGGTGGGTGACGGGCCGGATAAACCAGGACTGGTTAAGATGGCAGAGGACAATGGGCTGACTAATGTAACATTTATAAATACGCTGGAAAAAGTTCAGGTTCCAGTAATCCTAAAAAACACCGATGTGTGCCTGTTTCACCTGCGCAACAGCAAAGCGTACCGCTACGGTTTGAGTTCCAATAAGTTGTTTGACTACATGGCTGCGGCGCGCCCGATAATCGCTGCTGTAGAAAAAACCCCGAACCCGGAGTTTACCCGTTTCGGGCTGCATATACCCTCCGATGATTCTGTTATCCTGGCGGACGCAATGCTGCAAATGGCCGGTAAAACACCAGGCGCCAGGAAAGTTATGGGGGACCGCGCCCGTGCTTATGTGGAAAGATTTCACGATATATCGATGCTGGCCGGCAAGCTGGCGGAGGTCTTGGAGAGCTTGAAATAAACCAGTAGTCAGTAGTCAGTATTCAATACAGTAGACAAACTTACAACGCGGCTCATATTCGGCCCATATAATCGGGACATTCCTCATTTATCCTCGGGCTCATTCGCTCTTTGAATTAAGCCTCAAAATCACCGCTAATGTAAGCCCATAGGTCACTTATCCAGTGTAACCAAGGAAAGTGTATCCCCCTTCCGGTTATACTCGTGGTATTCTGACTACTGACTACTGCAATATTTTACCACCAGGAAACTTACGAATATTGTCGAATTTTACGTTAACTGGGAACGGGACAAGCTTCCAGAATACTGCCGGGAGGTATGCGATGAAAAAAAAGCGCGGGTCTTTCTATCTTAGTTTGATTTTAATTTTTTGTTTGTTATGTGTCATTGTGCCGGCCATGCCCGCCGGGGCGGTCGATTCCAATGAATTGCTTCAGATGTTTACCAGACTGGACACTGTGAACAACGGAAACTGGTTTAAGGATGCCAACAATGACAACGCGCAACTGGCCTGGGGTGAAAGCTATGTTATGGACGCTTATTTAACTATGTATGAGGCTACGGGCGACACTAATTATTTAGACAAGTTCATTGCCCACGGCAAAGGAGTTTTAGCCCAGCGGGACATCTCCCGCGGTGTCACGGATTACCGGGGCTTAAGTTTGCCTGCCTGGCGCAACGGCAGCTACACCTTGAACGGGAAATATGCTATTTTTGCCGCGCATACAGGCATGATCACTTATCCCATGGCCAAGTTCGCCGCTATTGTCACCAGGACTTCATCCTTGCAAAAGTACCTGAGCGACAGGGATTTGTTCCTGCAAGCGGCTAAAGACGCGGTGGCCGTTCATGATGACGAATGGGTGGACGAGGGCAGTACCGGCTATTACAAATTTCGCAATGACATGCCGTACAAGCAGGCGGGCGCGAAACTGCCCTTTAACCAGTACCTGGCCATGGCCAGGACAGAGTTGATGATTTATAACTCCACCGGTGAAACCCAATACCAGGACAGGGCGAAGAAAATGCTGCAGCATTTTAAAAACAATTTGGCTTTAGACCAAGGCGCCAATAGCTACAACTGGCGGTATTCTCTTGATAACTCGTCTTATGAGGATACCGGCCACGCCATTATCGACATAGACGCGGCGTATCAGGGATACGCGGCCGGCGTGGTTTTTAACGCCACCGACATGGACAGGTTCGCCAATACCGGCGCCAAAAAAGTGATCAAGTCTGACGGCAGCATTGCTGACGACATAATGGGCGGGGGCGCCACCCAGTACCCCTGGTTCATCGGTTTATGGTCAGCCTACGGTCAATTTGCTCCCGTGATCACAGACACTGCCTACAAAAAGCTGTCGGCAACCACTTCCGGCGGCGCAACCGGCCTGCTGGCAGCGGCCATGTTGAATAAGGCCAACGCGCAGCCCGGTTACCGCATTGGGGGAATCCAACCCCCTCCACCGGTGGACAACCCTCCGGCGGGGGAGTTGGTTAAAAACGGCGATTTCAGCCAGGGTAAAGCTGAATGGACGGGCGCTGACGTGGTGATAAAAACGGAAACCAACGGAAATAAGTACGGCAGCGCCAAGTATGGGTGGTATTTCTACCAGTATGTTCCCGTAGAGGCCGGAGCTAAATACACTTTAAGCGCCAGGAGCCGGAAAGGCAACGCCGTCACCGAAGCCAGGATAGCCTACTTCTTTTATGACGCTGCCGGCAAGCAGTTGTCCAGCGGCAGCATTTTATACAAACATAAGGGCGCGGGATGGGAGCAGATTCCGGCTCAAACAGTGGCTGCGCCGGCCGGAGCGGCTAAGATACAAATCAAGTTGCTGGTTAACGGTGGTACAGGCACGCATGATTTCGACGATGTATCTATGAAAAAAGTTTGATTTAGTTTTATGCCAATATTGAGTTGCGAGCCGCCTGTTGTTTAAAGGGCGGCTTAATTTATTGCTAGCGCTCGAACAATTATAGAGGCCGAACATGAGGTGCGTTGTATACCCAAAGGTTCCCATCGGAAAATTTGTTCTTGTTGTGATTAACCTTACGACAACAAATGATAAATTATTACATATTTTATTATAAACAGCAGGAAAATTTTAATAATTATAGAAGTATCGATTTACTTGGGTTTAATCATATAAACCGGGGAAGGATTCTTATGGCTATACTTATTGTTGATGACTCATCAGACAGCAGGCTGTTAATTGAATATATTTTAAAGTCGGCAGGTTACACTGATGTGCTAACCGCGGAATCGGCCCAAGAAGCCTTTAATCTTCTCGGCATGGGTAATTCACGGAGTGATGAAACGGATTTTGATTTAATCGTGATGGATATTGTCATGCCCGGTACGGACGGCATTGAAGCATGCCGTTTAATAAAAGAGCATGAACATCTGCAGGATATTCCTGTCATCATGGTAACTGCTAATTACGATATTGATAACCTGCAGTCAGCTTTTTCCGCCGGGGCGATGGACTATATCACGAAGTCGCTGAATAAGGTGGAGTTGCTGGCGCGCGTGCGCTCGGCATTAAGACTTAAACACGAGACGGACAGGCGGAAAGCGCGCGAGGAGGAGTTGCTGGAGGTAACGCGACAACTGGAAGAAGCAAATCAGAACCTGCGCCGGCTCTCTTTTTTAGATGGCCTCACCGGTATCGCCAACCGGCGTCATTTTGATGAAATATTATTGAATGAATGGAACCGCGCGGTGCGTGATGCCATGCCGCTATCCTTAGTAATTCTTGATATAGATTTTTTTAAAAACTATAATGACACTTATGGTCATCAGACCGGTGACGACTGTTTGAAGCATGTGGCGGGCTGTCTGAGCGGTCTCTTAAAACGGCCCGGGGATCTGGCGGCCCGCTACGGCGGCGAGGAATTTGCGGCTATCCTGCCAAACACGGATATGCAA
>MVQK01000034.1 GCA_002067515.1 Pelotomaculum sp. PtaB.Bin013
TGAGTCAGCACAGCTATTAAGTTTTTCAGATTAAGTTCTAAAATATTATTATCTAAAAATAATTAAACAACCCCAAAATCATGTTAGCATATATAACTTTATTTGTCAACGTAAAATTTATACTATGTTCTACCCAGGAGCAAAATGTTCTGATTTTAGTAACACCCTCCCCCACGGAGGCTAGCCTGGAGCGGGTCGCCGGACCCAAACCCAGTAACAACTCGGTAACATCCATAGATTTACACCTTGTTTTTTGTGTCCATAGGGTATTTTACAAAAAATAGAAAGTCTTATTTTACAAGGCTTTACGTTTTTGGGGTATATACTTAATAGAGTTAATAGACACAAAAACACAGCAACTACCCCCTCGTAATGCGCAGGTCGTGGGTTCAAATCCCACCATCAGCTCCAAGAAAATCAAGGCCTCCGGGGTTTTAGCTGGAGGCTGTTTTATTAATGACCCTAATGTCTCCTGGTACGCCTTACCTTTTTAACATCTTTCACCTCTCTTTGCCCGTCTTTAAGGCGGGCTTTTTCTACAGTCCAACCGAAAAACAAAAACCCAGCCCATTGATGGACCGGGTTTTTGCCAAGGAGGTCTATGGAACAAAAGGAGCAACTGTTAATATAACTTATGCTGCTAGATTAATTTGGGTGCATAACCATTGATTAACACATAAATCATTGCCTGCATATTATATAAAAAAGCAAAAGGGGTGATTCTTATGGCATTCGGCGTAAGTGCAGGTTGCGGCACAGGATGCGGCACAGGTTTTGGTAACATCGGGTTTATTGTTTTCCTGATTTTCATCCTGCTCATCTTTGGAGTGAGTTGCTGCGGAGGCTGTATTTAGTATGAAAGCCTTATAAGGAGGTATTTCCATGGCTGAAGTTAAGTCCCAAGTAGTTAAAGCGGAAGAAGCTTGTGGCACAGGTTGTTTTAGTAGCCCAGCGTTTATTATCTTCCTGATTTTCATCCTGCTCGTTTTCGGCGTGGGCATGTGCGGCTGCTGCATTTAAACTGTAAAAACACTAACATAAAGGCTACGTTTGTAACCATCGGTATTTACCGGTGGTTATGATTTTGGCAATGGTAAAATGAGATACATGCAAAATATGGCCAACCGGGTGAACTATCACCGGGCCATACGGCTCAAAAACGTAGAAATCATATAAATATAATGTCAAGATGGGGTAATCGAAAGAATATAACAACGTCTGAATAGCCGGAGTTGCCATAAAATAAGCCGGGAACCACGAATCCTGGCTTAACTGGAGAGGTTTACTGCAAACATAAGAAAGGCCGTAGCGTAAATACGCCACGGCATACCGGCAGAGGCAAAAGTATTTTCCTCTTCCTATTTGTTATCTTTTGCTTCCATTAATGAGCCAAGGCAATGTTTTAACTTCTCAACTTCCACTTCACCACAAATTATCACGACAATACTATCCTTAATTTCAATGCGGCAATTGCGGCAATCGCATTCCTCTTCTTTTTTCTCTACGAAGCCCATTTTGAATTCCCTCCTCTCGGGGATGGATTTCCTGACCGGTCTTAAAATATAATATGTCATATGGGTTATTATGGTTAACGTTACCGTGGAGAATATTCCCATGTAAAATATTACCCACAAATTCAACCAACAATACCCAACGCAAAAATGTAAAATCTCCAAAAAAATCAAGGCCTCCGGGGATCGCCCCGGGAGGCCATTTTGTGTTTTTTAGCCATTTTAGCCCGACGTTAATTTTACTACTACTAATTTAGTAATCATCAAGACGATTAACGGCTTTTTGCTTATTCGGCATGAGTGAGAATATTGTTATACTTGCCTTAACTGGGGTCGGCCTCATCAAATGACAAGTTTGTGACCTTGGTAAATTCACCTTTTTTAATCTCTTCTTTGCTGGCACTCTTCTCCAGTATCCCTTTAGATCCAGGTGCTAAGGTTGGTTCTTTCTTCTTTTGTTTTACTCTTTTCATTGATACACCTCCGCTACAATATCATCTCCGGTTCAAGGATTTTTATTTTGTAAAAATGATTTTATCTCGCCGTTATTCTCCCTTCATCCACTACTCGACGATAAAATTGCAGTAGATGTAATGGCTGAGGCTAATTAGTCAATTTTGGCGATTTCTTGAATTTTTCCCGCCGAGATAGACAGTTCTTGCATAGCGGCGGAAATCTCTTGTGTAGCTGCCGCCTGTTCCTCGCTTAAAGCAGCGGTATTAATAACTTTTTCATCCATTAATAATGCTTTCTCGTTTATTGTAGCAAGAATGTTTTTAATTTCCTTGACTCCCTGTGTGCTTTTCACCGACATTTTGCGAATTTCATCCGCTACTACAGAGAAACCTTTGCCGTGTTCTCCGGCTCTTGCCGCTTCTATGGCAGCGCTAAGACCCAGTAGGTTGGAAGTATTAGCAACCTCATTAATAAATCCTAAAATCGTGTCAGTCTTCTTGACCTGAGTAATCACTTCTTCTACCTGAGTTTTAAGGATGTCTTGACTATTAGCCAGTTGCTGAGCGGAAGAAGCAAGTTCCTCTATCGTGGCTGAAGTCTGTTGCGTTGAAGATGCTACCGCTTGGGCTATATTTGCCGCCTCGTCCTTGCTCTTTAAACCGAGACCGAGGAATATGGCGCCAATTACATTGCCTTTTTTATCTTTCAGGGGTATGCTTCTGGATTTGAAAGATACGCCATAAACCTCTTTATCTAATACTACCTCAGTAACCTTGCCCGTATTTATGGCCTTATACATACCGCCACCCTCGGGAATTGGCTTTCCGGCCAAGTCACCTAAGTCTATTTCATGACTTGGGAGATAATAGATATATTTCTCCTTGTCCGATATTCCAATCATGCAGTCGATTGGGAGCATTCCTTGGATTATTGGAGCAATTTTAACTAATGATTCCAGGACGTTATCTTCTGATAACAACATTTTCTGCCACCACACCTTTTTATATGCTTTTATTAGTCCTCTTAACATTACATAATACTACAAAATAAAACATAATACGACAAATTTATTTATAGATAAAGGTGAGCCTCATGAACAAGAAATTCAATACCGTTAAGCTGTTTTTTAAAGTCCGATCATGGGGACGCCGGAAGGAAGCGGAGGAAGGCGTTTGATCCAATGAATAATTGTGAGTAATAATGGTGGTAACTGTTTCCACAGATTATCATATTATAAAATGAGGTGATAACCTGTGTTGTATGCAAGTAGATACCTGCGTATCATGGATCCTTTAATGGAGGGACCCGATGTCCAGTATGTGCAAAAGCGGCTAAAAGAGCTGGGTTTTTATACGGGTCCGGCTAACGGCGTATATAGTCCGGAAACCCGGGATGCTGTTATCAGGGCACAGCAAAATTTTGGCTTAACCGCGGACGGTGTTGTTGGCCCGGACACGTATAATGCTCTTGGGCTTAGTCCGAAGGACGATGTTACAGTTGCGCCTGAATATGTTATTATTATCGATACCCGTACATTACAGTTATCTTTGCGCCAGTTTGGGCGAGAAATAGGGGTTTTCCCGGTGGCTGTAGGTACTCCTAACACCCCTACGCCCCTGGGGGACTGGAAGATTATACAAAAGACTAAAAACCCGGGCGGTCCCTTCGGGGTGAGGTGGATGAGATTAAACTGTCCATGGGGAGGCTACGGCATTCACGGTACTGATAACGAGGCCTCTATTGGTAGTGCCGCCAGTCATGGGTGTATCCGCATGAGGAATGACGACATTACCCGAATATATGAACTTGTACCGCTTGGAACCAGGGTAAAAATAACAGGTGATGCTTTTACGGGAAGGCTTCTGCGTATAGGCGTGGAACCTGGTTCAGATGTATTGCGTGTCCAGCAAATTTTGCAAATGCTTGGCTATTATCGCGGCGATCTGGACGGTTTTTACGGTCCGGCTACGGAATCGGCTGTAGTTCAATTTCAGCGGGCTCAAGGACTGAGTCCAGACGGAATCGTTGGTCCCCTGACCTATGATCGGCTGCAACTGGCGAATGATTTGGTACTTGGAGATAGAAGACCATAAAATAATATGGGTATTCAGAAAACAGGCTTTTTTATTAAACCCCGCGCGCCATTGAGCAGGGTTGCGAAGGGGAGAGTAAAGCCAACAGATTGTGATTACTCGCTATTTATAGTTTTAGATGAGGCAATGAATTATTGCATAAAATTGTTAGTTCACATGTTTATCGCCTATTTCATATTATGTAGAAAATAAAATCGGGAGCAATCTATAGGGCTGAATATCCAACTGAAGAAGCATGTGGCACAGGTTGGTTGGTTTTGGAGAAAACACAAATAGTAGGATATCTTTGTAACCACCGGTTTTAAAATGTGTCGGTGGTTATAAATTTTTGATTTATGGCTACGGCTTGAAGTTGTAATTTAACGGTATAAAACTACCTTCGGAGGTAATTGACATGGTCCGATCCGCTTTCCGGGAACTTGTTGTCGGAGTCGATGCAAAAGTTCCACTTCATAATGGCAACTGGGTTACTTCAATTAATATGGATAATGCCGCTACCACACCGCCATTTGTCCAGGCTTTGCAAGAAATTATCCAGTTTGCGCCTATGTATTCTTCTGTTCATCGAGGGGCAGGATATAAGTCCAGGCTTTCAACTGAATTATATGAAAATTCAAGATTGGCAATAGCGAACTTTGTTAAGGCGGACCTTAATCATGACACTGTAATTTTCTTAAGGAATACGACTGAAGCAATAAATAAATTATCTTACCGGCTTTGTGATGACACTAAGAAAAGTGTAATTTTGTCTACATGTATGGAACACCATTCTAATGATCTTCCCTGGAGAAATAAGCATCATGTTGATTATATAGAAATAGATAATGATGGAAGACTATGCCTTGATGATTTAGTCAATAAATTGAAAAAATATAAGCGCTCTGTAAAATTAGTAGCAGTCACCGGAGCTTCGAATGTCACAGGATATGTCAATCCCATTTATGAAATAGCGGAAATAGCCCATCAGTATAATGCAAAAATATTCGTAGACGGAGCTCAACTAGTTCCACACGCTCAAATTGACATGAAACCTTTCAATTCACCCCGGCATATTGATTACCTGGCATTTTCCGGCCATAAGATGTATGCGCCGTTTGGAACAGGGGTATTGATCGGCCCTAAAGAAACTTTTATGAATGGCGCCCCAGAATATACCGGAGGTGGTACTGTACGGACTGTTACCCATACTAACGTGGTATGGGACGATCCACCCAATAAAGAAGAAGCAGGTACGCCAAATTTAATGGGAGTGCTCAGTTTGCAAGCTGCGGTTAAAACATTGAGTATGATAGGTATGCAGAATATCAGTAACTATGAATTAGGGTTATGGAAAAACACTATAGATAACTTTAAAAATATACCCGGTCTACTGCTCTATAGCGATACAAATCCCGACAAACCCCGGATAGGAATCATTTCCTTTAATCTCGAAGGGATTCATCATACTTTGGTAGCTGACATCCTGGCAGGAGAAACCGGTATAGCAGTCCGTAGCGGGTGCTTTTGCGCACAGCCATATGTCCGGGAACTATTAAAGATTTCCGAAAAAAAAGAATCATGTATAAGAGAGCATCGCACCCACAGCCGTCCGCTCAGCCGTCCTCTTAACCGCCCGGGTATGATCAGGGTTAGTTTTGGGTTGTATAATGACTTTGATGAAATTAGTGTTTTAGTTCAAGCGCTTCATCACATAGTAAACAATAAAGAACGTTATATCCAAAAATACATGGCTATATAAAAGGGCATAACCCATTACAACCACCGTTCTAATGTGTTTGTAATGGGTTATTAATGTAACATATTAATTTTCTAAAACATAAGTTGTTTTAAAGTTTTTTTCTCCGGGAGAGTGATCATTAAATGCCTTTTGAACAATTAGGCGGTTTCTGTGAGATAATATTTTTTGGGGTTTTCGCTTTTTTGGCAATAACTATAGGCAAATTGCCAAATAATTTTACCCAGTTGTTAGCCTTGTTTATAGTAATAATTATTACCTGGCTGGTAATCCAATAATAACAAAGCCCCCACCTTGGGCAGTGGGGGAACAGGCGGCGGAACATTGGGAAAATGGTTTCCTCGATTATACTGCTTTCACATTATCAAATACTTCTTGGACACATTTCCGGCATACTATTTTACCTTGATAACTCTGGACATCTATGGTGGTGCCGCAAAAAGTACAAGTTGGCTCGTATTTCCTTAATATTATCTTGTCGAATTCAGTATAAATCTCTATTGGGTTCTTCTCGTCAATACCCATGATGCGCCTGATTTCTGCGGGAATAACCACTCTTCCGAGGTCGTCTATTTTTCTGACCAGGCCCGTTGCTTTCAATATTACATTCCTCCCCTTTTTTCGACAAAATATTACATTGATATTATACCAGATGATACCATTGAAAGTAAATACTTCTGAAATAATTGTTTAAAAATTATTCAGTTAACAATATGTCCCTAATATTTGCCAACCTTGTATTATAGGGTATATTTGTAAACTTGCTTCATGTGTGAATTTGTAGTATTCTTCAAGGGATCACCACAACTGGTAAAGGCCGGTGATTAGTAACGAATAAAATACGGGGTGATTCTTTTGAAATTTTTCGTTAATATCGATGGCGGCAGCCGCGGCAACCCGGGGAATGCGGCTGCCGCAATGGTTATTACTAACGAGGCGGGTCAGGTCCTTGCCACAAAAAGCAAGTTCCTTGGGAATAAGTTAACCAATAATTATGCTGAGTGGAGCGCTTTGGAAGGGGCGGTAGCAGCGCTGGTTCATTTGGCCCGCCAGCATGGAAACATCGAAGCTGAAGTGAGGTCGGACAGCGAATTGGTAGTACGCCAGTTTAATCGTAAATATAAAATTAAGGCCCCTGAACTATATGAGATTGCCAGACGCGTATGGGAAAATCTTGCCGATAATCCCAATCTCAAAGTTACCTTGAGCTATGTGCCAAGAGAGGAAAATAAGCTGGCTGACGCGGCGGTCAACCGTGAACTTGATAATTACCGTTTATAGTATAAAATTTTGTTTAAATAAGGGAGAAATAAATTTTGCTTGGCAACAGAATAGAAGGGAAGTATTTGAGCTGTCTAGAATTAATTATATACATTAAAATAAGGAGGAGCCTATATGGAAATTTTTAAAAAGGTTAGTGAGAGCGCCAAGACGCTAACTGAAGGGGCTAAAACAATAAGTAAAAAATCAAGTGACCTTGTGGGTGCGGCTAAGTTAAAGTTTGAGATAAGCAAGTTGGAAAAGGAGATGGAAAACAACATATCAGCTCTGGGTAAACTGGTTTATCTGCAATATAAAGGCGAGCGAGAACTTGATGATGAGGTGGAACGTCTTCTTGTAAGCACAAAAGCGCTGGAGGATGATATCGCTGAATATGAAGCGCAGATGGCAAAACTTATGCCGAAACCGGTGATATGTTCCAAGTGCCAGACGGAACTGCCCGCCGCCGCTAAATTTTGCTTTATTTGCGGTACTAAGGTTATTTCAGAATAACCCAACCGAGTCAACCAATAGCAATTGTGGGGAAAAAATTAAATGTTCAAAAATAAACATTTTAATGCTATTTTAACAAAATTCCTACTAATAATTACAATATTTGGATTAATTATGCCGGTAATGGGTAACATCACTACCTTGACGGCTGTGATCGCAGCAATGGTTTTGACTTTGGCGGCCTATTTTATTGCCGATTTGATAGTTTTACCGCAGTATGGGAATCGCTTGGCAGTTTTATCTGATGTTGTTATAACCGTGGTAGTTGCCTGGGAAGTGGTACGGTCAGTGGAAAAAGTCTATCTTCCAGTCCCTGGTCTGATAATTATTGCCGTGTTAGTTGGGCTTGGTGAATGGTACTACCATGTTCGTTATCTGGCCAGGTTGATATATAAAGGGAAAATTAAACCTTAATAGGATAATAGAATGTCAATATTTGTGATATGGCCAGGCATTCTAATGACTGATATAATTGTTAAATAAAGCCGAATCCCCGATATATTACGGGGTACGGGGGACAAAATTTTTTGGGGTGAATCCGGATTAACCGCGAGCGGTTATAAAGGTAGGGTGCCCTCTACCCGAACCCTTCAGCTAACCCCGAAGGCGGAGGAGGGATTTTATTGATTTTTGTTTTTCGTCTCTTGGTAGGTTTTTTATTATTGTTGGGGGTGTATGCAGTACCGGCTATCGCTGATGCCGCTGTTCACAATGTTTTGCCCGGGGAAAGTCTTTATTCTATCAGTTTGGATTACGGTATCTCGTTAGATTCCCTGAAGGAAGCCAATGGAATCCAGGACTCTCTTATTTACCCGGGGCAGCAGCTTAATATCCCGGAAAGCAACTATAGTGGTGAAGGCTCTTATTACACCGTCAGGGAGGGAGACAGCCTTTATTCGATTAGCCAGATGTTTGGTGTGGGCTATCAGAATATTATGCAGGCCAATGGCCTGAGAGACACCATGATCTACGCGGGCATGGTTCTGGCAATTCCCGGGGCTGGCGCTACTGTGAAAAAATCTGTTTCCGGGGTGAGCCGGGGAAGCAATTTCCGGAGGCCGTCACTCGCTGATGTTGACCTTTTGGCCCGTTTAATTACGGCTGAGGCGGACGGTGAACCGTATGCGGGGAAGGTGGCGGTTGGCGCTGTTGTTTTGAACCGGTTAAACAGCGATTGTTTTCCAAAATCTATTGAAGATGTTATCTATCAATACAATGATGGTACCTACCAGTTCGAGCCGGTCATGAACGGATGGATCGACAACCCCGCAAGTGTTCAATCCATCCAGGCGGCAAAGGATGCGTTGAGCGGGGTGGACCCGACCAACGGGGCGCTTTATTTCTTTGCCGGAAATAAGGTCAATAATAACTGGCTGTGGTCCAGACCTGTGAGCACGGTTATTGGAAATGTTGTTTTTACTTATTAATAGCTGTTTTTTAACTGCTTAGTACAATTACAGCGAACACCCATACCAACTAAAGTCCGGTTAGCCGGGCTTTATTTTTACTAAGGAATTGTGGATGGTGACACAATTGACAATCAGCGATAATTTGACATATACTGATCCCACCACTGATAAAATAAGCCCACAATTGAACGGGGGATATTAATGCGAGTCGGGGTAGATATTGACGGCGTTTTGGCAGACAGCCTGCCTTTATGGGTTCGGGAACTTAATCGTTATTTTAATAAAAACAAGCAGGTTGAAGAGATTCATCTGTATAATATTATTCAGACTTTTGAGATCACAGCAACTGAATTAAAAGCGTTTATTGAACAAAAGGGCCGGTTTTTAATGTCCGCCGCCTGCCCTGTAAAAGGCGCCGCGCATTATCTGAGTATGATCAAAAAATATCATCATATTTGTATCGTTACGGCTCGAAGAGAAGCGTATAAACAGGAAACACAGGCTTGGCTGCGGCGGCATGGTATGCTTTACGATGAGTTAGTGCTCCTCGGAAGTTACAAGAAAGATGAAACTTGCCTGGAAAAAGGGCTGGATGTAATGGTAGAGGACACGCTTGAGGTTGGCCTGGAGTTAAGCGCGGCGGGAATACCGGTCATATTGATGGACGCTCCATACAACCGGGGGAATTTACCGGGACTAATTTACCGCAAACACTCATGGTTTGAAATATACAGGGCTCTGGTGATAGAATCACAGCAGTTGATGACTTCGTGTAATAATAAATTTGATCTGACAGATTGCAAGTGATTTGATATTTTAATGTTGTAAGTACAAGTGACGGGAGGTTTTTCCGTTGAGCGAAATGTCTGACGCAATCAGACTGTATTACCGCGGGGAAATATTTGAGTCTGAAAAAATATTAAAATCAATTATAAAGGAAGATCCTGAAAATATTAACGCCTTAGTCAGGTATGCTACCGTCCTGGAGGAACTTGGGAAGGATGAAAAGGCCGGGGAGATCTACCTGAGGCTTGCCGCCCTCTATCAGAAAGAGACTTGCTATGAGGAATGTCTGGGAGTATTGGAAAAAGCTTCGTCCAAACTCCCGCAGGCTGAACTGGCGCCGTTAAAGGGTACATGCCTTTATCGTTTGGGCCGTTATGAGGATGCCTTAAGTTGTTTTACGGCCTCTACTAAAACAATCCAAAATTTATTTTATACCGGTAAGATTTATTTTGCTTTAAATCAATATGACAACGCATTAAAAATATTCCGTGAAATAATGTCCTTGGCAAACAACAACAACGATACTTTTCAGGCCTTTTATTGGGTGGGAAAATCTTTGTATGCTTTAGGAAACTTCAGTGAAGCGATTTCATGCTTTGAGAGTTATCTTTCCATTTATCAAGGTGAAACGCATGTTTTTCTCGATCTTGCTATTTGCTACCTTAATTCTGATCGTTTGGCAGAGGCTGAAAATAACATCCTTAAATATAAAGAACTAGACGGTAACATTAATTTAGCCAACTTGTATTTAGGTATTGTGAATTACCGCAAGGGGAATCACAAACAAGCAGTTGAATACCTGGGTGAAACATCATTAAGCGAGCAGTCCTTACATTGGAGAGGTCTTGCATATTATGAGCTTGGTATGTATGAAGATGCCCTGGCATGCTTTTCGGAAGCGACAAAAATAGTATCCAAACCACTCTATTTTAAAATGATGGGGAGTTCACACTTAAAACTGGGCAATTATTTTGAAGCGAAAATTTGTTTCGAAAGAGCCTTAAATGATGATCCCTCAGATGAGGAACTAGGTAAGCTGATTGCAATTACCGGGCATTACTTGGCAAAAGGTGAACTTATTTGAATAATTAAAGCTATAAATAATTACCGGTTATGATAGAGGTTTTTTTCTTCCTTTATTTTTATTATGATCATAGATCTCAAATTTCCCCGAAAAGTTTTCTAAATTATATTCAATTAATGGGGCAGCCTTATTTAAACGCTCCATCTGTTTAACGCGCATCTTGCTAACAGCGTTACCGTATTCATTTCTTCTTCTGTCGACGTGACTTTTATGTTTACTCATAAATTTATTATGTTCAACCGGCAAAAGTTCATTCATCCGGTATGTGTCACGGTTCGGAAATGGATTGGCGGGGTAAGAAATATAATTATTGATAGAATACCAATAGGAGGGAGCGGCTATGTACAAATATAAGATAATCGCGACTATTGTTGAAATACGGGGTGACGGTGTGTGCTCATACGGACATAAGGTAGGTGATAGCTTTGAGTTTTCGGCGGTATCTCCGGCCGGGCTGTGCCAGTTTGCCTGCGATTCGTTGCGTTCCGCTGTTGCCGCGCTGCTTTATGGCGGTCAGTTCCCCTGGGCTGACAACAGTGATGTCACTACCTGGGCATGTCCCGATCCGGAAAGGCCGGTAATTTTTGAACTGAGGAGGGTGCCTGTTTAAGTAAAGAAGCGATAATAACTACCCCGCTATCATCCAATTAGTGAAATGAGACGTAGGATTTTTTGCGGCAGTTGTCGAATACTAGCATCTGATTAAAAAAAAGAGGTGGTTAATATGCCGATATTTGAGTACAAGTGCGGTGAATGTGAAAAAGTATTTGAGGTTCTCCAACTGGCCGGTCAGGAAAAGGGAATCAAGTGCCCTGATTGTGGCGGTTCCAATTTAAAGAAGCTCATCTCGGCTCCTTTTCTTCCTAGTTCTGTCGGGAGACCGGCTAATGATGATTTGGGAAGGTGCTGCAACGGCAATCCCGGTGAAAAAGGGTGCGCGGCTGCCGGTTCCTGCTGCGGACAGGAACTTCAATAATGTTTAAAGGGAAACACCCAGGCCGGCATGAACGGCCTGTTTTATTTATTATGGAAGGTTATTGTTTCAAGAAAAAGTTGTTTGACAGATTAAGGATTAAGTGATATAAAAATATTAATTGTGAATTAAATAACTACCTAAATAATAGAACAATAGAAAAAGAATGATATTGTTTGGTTGTTGGTGAGGATGGATGGGAGGAGTAACTGAGTGAAGACACTTAAGGTTCCGGAAGCAACAATAACAAGATTATCTGTATATTCAAGGTTTTTGGAATATTTAGATCAAAGGGGCATAGTAACCGTTTCATCGGGGGAAATAGCCCAAGGTGTAGGTGTGAGTCCCGCTCAAGTACGGAAGGATCTGGCGTACTTTGGCGAATTCGGGACGCGTGGAGTGGGTTACAATGTTAAGGACCTGATGCGTTACGTTTTAAAGATCCTCGGTCTTGACGAACTCTGGCCCCTTGTGCTGGTGGGCGCCGGGAATCTTGGTTTTGCCCTTTGTACTTATAAAGGTTTCAATGATCGTGGTTTCTCAATAGTTGGTGTGTTTGACAACAATCCTAACAAGATAGGTAAAAAAATTGCCGATCTGGAAGTTTATCATCTTGACAAGATGGCAGAGATAATCGCCTTGCACAACGTTAAAGTGGGCATTATCACAGTACCGTCCCACGCTGCGCAGGAAGTAACTGATTTAATGGTGAAAAACGGGTTGCAGGCCATATTAAATTATGCGCCGGTTGTGCTCAATGCCCCGGAAAATATTGAAATACGGAATGTCGATATGTCAACAAGGCTTGAGATCCTTACTTTTAATCTGAGCAAAAAAGATTATAACCCGGTTATATAAATTTGGGACTAGTAACCGTAACCATATTCTTTTTTCTTGGACTTTCATATAGGCAGGTGGAAGACGAGTATGGGAATTCAAACTATAGAGGTTTATTCCAAAGAGAGAACACAAATGGTGGATATTACTGCAAAAGTTGAACAGATTATTAAAGGCATTGGGATCAAAGAAGGCGTCTGCTATCTCTACACGCCGCATACTACCGCCGGACTGACAATAAATGAAAAT
>MVQK01000035.1 GCA_002067515.1 Pelotomaculum sp. PtaB.Bin013
TTTGCCTATTTTTTATTCACACAAAACTGTATTTTATCATGGTTTTTGTCGAACATTCAACTGCGAAACTTGAGTTAATAATAAAATAAAGGGTATGTAAAGACATGCCCTTTATTAAAATTTTTATTAATCAAACAAGTTCCCTAATGCAGTAGTTTTCAAAAGTTCCTCTTAAAAATGATCTAAAAATTACATATAATTCTTTAATTGGCTGTGTTCCATATAAAATAAATAGATCGCAATCATTCTTTTCGCAGTTTAAAATGCAAGGAATAGAACTTTGGATAGCTTTTGAGGTTAAATATTTTTGTAAGTTTGGGTTACTAGAAAATTCTTCTTTAATAAACTTTAATTCTGGTATGCCGAAAAACGATTCTGAGAAAGGTAGCGATAAATGATATTTACATAACGTTGAATTTCCTTTTACAAAGTTAATAAGAAATGATTTTAATAAAATATATAAAAATAAGTATACGAAGTATTGCCTTTTTGAACGATAATCTTCCGCCATCCAGAAAATTTTTCTTTCATCTCTCATGGGTACAGTGATACGACCAAGATAATTCTTATCATCTATGGGTTCAAAATTAATCTCCGGATAAATTTTATTAATTTTCCTTCTAACTGAACGTGAGCCCCATTGTCGTTCCATTGCAAATAATAATAATTTATTAGTTATAGGATCAACTGTCTTTTTTAATAAAACATCGTTATTTTTTTGCCTTTCGAAATATTTTAGCATGACCCCGAATAAAGGCCCATAACTAGTTCCTTCAAGGACAGCTGGTTTTAAAAGATCAATTGTTTGATGAAATAATCTATCTTTTTTAAGACTATAACCTATACCTTCAGTAAATAATTTTTCGATAGTATTTTTAATTATTGGGTCATTAATTTGGTTTCCGTATTTAACCAAAAAATTTTCTAAAGTTTCATATAAATATTCGCGTCTCGAAACATTAAATTCAGCATCTGGAACATTTTCAAAATCTTCACATCTGCTTAAAAAACTATGTGTTATTTTTAATTCTTTCGCCGCAGTTAATGACTTCATTCCGATTTGAGTTCTAATCATATATACTGTTAAGAATACTGGGATAGCCATTATTAACTCACCTTAGTTTTGGTTTTATTTTTTAAACAAAATTTCGACGGGAATTTTAAAATACCTGTTGACCCTACGGGAATTTTTTCTTATTATTTATTTAGTTTAAAAATAAAAACTAAAACGAAAAATCATTGTTTGAGGATTTTCTGTAAGGGGGTGGGCGAAGCTATGCCTGTTCAAAGAAATTCGATTGAAGCAAGCTATTCTGGGAAAAGAAGGAAATCTGGGGAAACGATATGTTATATCGCAAATTCTCTAATTAATAATCCTGGGTTGTCTATAAAAGAACTTTCTGAAAAAATCGGTTGTACAGTAGAGACAATCAGGTCCGCTTTAAGAAAACTGACAGAAAATCCTAAAGCCTGTGCGGCAAAACATGGCCTCGACGAAAACGATGTATTATTATCGTTAACGATAAGAGCAGGTATAAAAAATGCTCTTAAAGAAGCAAATGCCCTAGAAAAGAAAACTAAAATTATCAGATATAAGGGTATAAAACTAAAAAGATTAAAGAAAAAATGGCGCGGAAAAGCGAACTGGCCTGCGCGGAAGGTTGCAACGAAAAAGAGTTTGTCAGATGTTGAATTGGTCAAAGCCTGCGGCCAGCATTATACTTACAAAAACGGAAAATACATAATTAATCCAAGCGAGATAGATCTAGCTGTAATAAAAGTTAAAAATAAAGATAACAGAATAGAACAAATCACAAGAGGGCGGCCAACGATTCCAGTATCATTCACTTTTAAATAGTTGCTGGCTGCGTGCCGTATGATATAATTATAACCACCAAGGAGTTGATGCCTTTGGCCGAATATGACCTGATCATCAAAGCCCTGGCTGAACGGTACATGGACAAGATCGCTTCTTTTGTCCGGGGTGTGCTGGTTACCGTGGAGCAAATTGAGGACAAAGATAAAGAGGCCGTGGCCGTGCAGCGTACTTCTGACGCGCTGGTCAAAGTACGTGAAGATGGCTATGAGTATCTAATGTTAGTTGAATTTCAGGCCAGGCCGGACCGAAAGATGGCGAGAAGGTTGCTAGAATATATGGCAATGCACCACTGCCGGTACGAAAAACCAGTTTACCCGGTAATAATCAACCTGACCGGCGGCAGCCGGCATGATGGGCGGTACCTGTTAGAATGCCTTGACCTGACAGTAGTTGATTTCAACTATCGGCAGATCAACTTACAGGACATTGCCGGCCGGGAACTGCTTTACCGGGGACCGGTGGGACTACTGCCCTTGACACCACTGATGAATCATGATGAACTACCTGAAACGGTACTAGATAAATGCGCCAAGCGTTTGCAAAGCGAAGTAGAAACAGAGGACGAAAGGTCGATCCTGTATGTAGCACTTGCGGCTTTATCGTCGTTGAGGTTCCCAAAGGATTTAATTTTAAAAGCGCTGGAGGTGAGCAAGTTGGAAAACTTACCGCTGTTTGACGGCATCCGGGAAGAATGGGAAGCCAGAGGTAAAACTGAAGGAATGGTAGAAATGCTTTTTGACTTAGTCGAAGCCAGGTTCGGGAAGGTTCCTGATGAGTTGCGCAACCGTCTGGGTGTATTAAAAGGACATGAAGAAATAAAGCAGGCTATGAAAAAAGCCATGAGCGCAGAAACAATAGAGGAATATATGGCAAAGCTTGAACATTGAAAACTAATAACAACTTTATCTAACCTAAAATTATTGACCTCCGGGTTTCCCCCGGGGGTTTTTGTATATGCAAGAGAATTTTTTCGTGATGCACCTTTTAATCACAAACAGAATATTTTGCAATTACGAGGGGGTGGCATTTATGAGCCAAGCAAGACAGTCAGTGGAAATGCCTAACGATATCTATGAAAGTATGCTTAAGATTTTTATCAAAATGGCCCTTGAAAAAAAAGACAGAAGTCAAAATCTTAATAAGGTTCCTCAAAACACAAAAAATAGAAATACTTTAATGAAATTCAATATTAGATAAAGGGGGGGGACGGTATGTTTATTCCCCCTCATATTACTAGTCAAAATTATCCAAAGCATGAAGATGCCAAAAAAACTCTTGAAGAAAAAGGACTTGAAATCGGGGGCTATATAAGAATATCAACTAAAAAGGACAGCCAAAAATCAAGCATTGGAAACCAGAAGAAATTACTTAAGCAATGGGCTGAAGTTAACGGATATAAGCTGACCAAAATATATATAGATGTAAAATCTGGGGAATATACCTATCTTAGAAATGAAATCAACCATATGTTCGAGGACTCGAAGCTAGGAAAAATCAAAGGTGTCGTATCTAAAGAGATTGCACGGACCTCAAGGGATGTCATGGATATTATCACCATCAAGCGAACATTATCAGATTATGGCGCTTTTTTTATATCTATTAAGGAGAATTATGACAGTCGCACCGACGACGATGAGTTTTTGCTTATTTTACATGGTGCTTTAGCACAGAAAGAAAGAAAAACCACTAGTTCCCGGGTTAAAGTAACCCAGTTGATAAAAGCAAAAGAAGGCAAAACAAATGTCCCGTTACCTGCCTATGGTTACATGTTAAGTGAGAACAGGCAGAAACTTGTTGTAAACCCTGAAACTGCACCTATTTATCGGCAGATAGTAGTAAAATTCTTAAGCGGTTGGGGTCAATTAAAGATTGCCAAATATCTAAATGAACGGGGCATCAAAACCCGTAGAGGTGGTCAATGGTCTACTAATGCCATAAGGACAATACTTTTAAACCCGGTTTATTTGGGAGTCACGATCTATAACGTTACTACCTTAATAAGGGATAGTAAAGGTAGGCAAAAAAGAGTTGTCCGTCCTCGGGAGGAATGGATAATTCGGGAAAACACACATGAACCCTTGATAACTTATGATGAATTTAATAGAATACAAATGATAATGAACCATAGGAAAGAAAAATATCAACACGAGTGGTCATGCGATAGAAAATACCTGGGTTCAAGTATATTAAGGTGCGCGACCTGCAAGGGAAAAATATATGGATTTAAGATTAAACCCAAGAAAAGGAAAAAAGATAGTCAGTATAGATATTATTACAGATGCCTTGGCGTTAATGGAAAGTGCGATGGGAAGATAAAAAGCTGGGATATGCAAACCATTGACGATAAGCTGCTTTTTTATATTCAATCATTTTTCATGGATAAGAATAAACTTTTAAAAACCATGAAAAGAAATATAAATCTTTTTTCTGACGACCCCCACGGCCTTATTAATAAGAGGGAAAAGTATAGACTCAAATTGGAGAAGGTAATCGAGGCTATTAAGAAACAACAATTAGCGTATGAGCAGGATATAATTAATTTAGAAGAGTACAAAGAAAGGATGACTGAACTTAGGGAGGAAAAAAACACACTTCAAATGAACATTGATAGTTTAAATCAAAAACTCGAAAGGTTAGATAGCGCCGAGCACTTGGTTAATGAATTATTTGAGACAATAAAGGATCACATTGAAAATATAAGCGAGCTTCCAATGAACGAAAAGTTTACTCTCATCGGTCACTTTAGTGAGATATATATTGATGAAAACGGAGATATTGTCGATGCCAGGTTTCATATCTAATTACATATAAAATCATAAGTATGGCGGGCCGGACGGGGAATTGTCGGCCTCTTTACGGTACCTGAACCAAAGATACACCATGCCCACGGACAAGGCAAAAGGGTTGCTGACGGATATTGGCACTGAAGAGATGGCTCATATGGAAATTGTGGCAACTCTTTTTTACAAGCTGACCAGGGGAGTCAGCCCCCAGCAAATGCAGGCCGCCGGACTGGGCGGGCATTACGCCCAGCATGACACCGCCCTGTTCTGGAGCGACCCCAACGGCGTGCCCTGGATAGCCGCCTATGTAGCTGCCACAGGCGACCCGGTTGCTGATCTGACCGAAGATATGGATGCTGAGCAAAAGGCTAGGGCTACTTACGAGCATCTGATCCATTTAAGTGATGACCCTTGTGTCACTGATGTGCTTAAATTCCTAAGGCAGAGGGAGGTAGTACACTTTCAGCGCTTTGGCGAGACGCTGAACGATGTCCAGAGTTTCATGCGTGAAAAAAAGGTGTTTTTAAGTACGGGAAAGGATATTGTAGAACCGTAAGGATATTTGAGAGATTAAAGCGGCTGGCATTAAGATGACTGCAAACGGTGCTACCTGCTATTATCGCGTGTCAGAGTTTTAAAAGTGGAGACTCCCGTGAGGTAAGTGCCACACCTTATCATACGGCACCAATGAGGGCAAGGATCTCCTTAGCTTTATTGCGTTATCGGCGTGAGACGGAGCAGGGATTGGTGCGCGATCTCGTGAAGGAGCGGGCGGGGTGGTTGCCGGAACGTGTTTGTGATTGAATAAACGGTGTAAAATATGCCAAAGCCAAGGAACTACTTACCCCTGGCTTATTCTTTTCTATCCTTCTTCTTAATGCTTCTAATCATTTTTAGTAAATAATTTCCATGGCGCAACTTTTGTCCTCTGTATTTGCAAGGGCCGTTATGTGACTTTGTGCTTTTATATTGATTATTTATCATGAATTTTTGGTGGTTACTTTTACTTCTTCCAAAGCATACTAAGAGATGAATGAATCAGAAAATTTCTAAGTATTGCGAGGAGTGAAGAAAATGACCACTGCCGGTTGTAAATCCGATTCGGGAATAATACCCGGCGATCCCGGTGTGCCTGAGCCCGATCCGGATGTATTGCCAGAACCTGAACGAAGGGATGAGCCTGAAAAAGAACCGAAACCCGGTAAGAGAGTGGCCGGCCAGACCAAAGGCGCGCTTGAATCGGTCAAGGAAATGGGCTCAACACCGATACCCGAGGTAAAAAGTAACATTCACTGCCTGACCATAGTAGGTCAGATTGAAGGCCATTTAGTGCTCCCGCCGCAGAATAAGACCACAAAATACGAACATATGATTCCACAGTTGGTGGCTTTGGAACAAGCTCCCGAGGTAAAAGGCATTTTAATTGTGCTTAATACGGTGGGGGGAGATGTGGAAGCGGGCTTAGCGATTGCAGAGATTATTGCCAGCATGTCCAAGCCTTCCGTATCTGTTGTACTGGGAGGCGGACATTCAATCGGCGTGCCGGTTGCGGTATCATGCACCTATAGCTTTATCGCTTCAACGGCTAGCATGACCATACACCCGATCCGTTTGAACGGCTTGGTAATCGGCGTTCCCCAGACTTATGAATATCTGGATAAGATGCAGGATCGGGTAGTGCGTTTCGTTACGGATCATTCGGACATAACGGAGGAGAAATTCCGCGAATTAATGTTTCGCACCGGGGAATTAGCCAGAGATATCGGGACGGTACTGATCGGCAAAGAAGCGGTGGATATCGGCTTGATTAACGAGGTGGGGGGTATCGGTGACGCGGTAAAAAAACTCAACGATTTAATTGAAACAAACGAAAATATGAAAAAAGAGGCGCCACTACAATGATTCTATATACTCCAATGCAGCTGGAATTGGTTTTGGAAGGTTTTGACGGGACAAAATACCCGGAGTATCAGGAAATTAACTACGACGGTGTTTCAATGCTGGTTGAAAATACGAGCAGCGGAAAGAAAAGAATAGTAAAACTTTTAAGCACAAATCCCTATGATTATTTGAAAACAAATTTGCAACCCGGAAGCTTAATCGAGTGTTAATCAAAAAAGGTTTTTACGGACAAAATGTGCTATGTTATAATACTCTGGTAAACGCTTAAAACGTATGGGGTAGCGTTGTTTTAGCGGGAGAATGCCATGTGCCTAGTGACGGGCGCTTATCAGGAGGGGATTTGGTTGACTGTTTTACAGGCGCTGGTACTGGGGATAGTCCAGGGGCTCGGAGAATTTCTTCCCATATCCAGTTCCGCCCATCTAGTCCTTGTACCTTGGGCTTTCAAGTGGCAGGATCCCGGGTTATCATTTGACGTGGCACTACATATGGGAACATTGGTGGCGGTGGTAGCCTTCTTTTGGAAGGACTGGGTGGTATTGATTGCTGATGGCTTAATGCGCAGACCTACCAGGGAAGGATCTTTGTTCTGGTATCTGGTTGTTGCCACAGTACCTGGCGCTGCATCCGGTTTTTTGTTTGAAAAACAGGCTGAAACTATTTTTAGAAATCCAATCTTGATTGGTATAATGCTTATTGTCATGGGTATGATTTTATACTGGGTTGACCGGAAAGCGGTAAGAAGGAAGCAGCTTTATGGGATCACTTTGACGGACAGCTTATTTATCGGTTTTTTACAAGCGTTGTCAATTATCCCTGGAGTATCCCGTTCGGGTATAACCATGACCGCGGGACGTTTCCGCGGGCTGACACGTGAAACCGCGGCTAGATTTTCATTTTTACTCTCGACGCCGATTATTTTCGGAGCGGGCATGGCAAAATTAATGGAATTATCCGCCGGGGATTTAAACGCGGCTTTTATCACCGGAATTGTCTCTTCGGCTGTGGTGGGCTTTATTTCAATTGGTTTTTTGCTGAGATATTTGACTGAGCGCAGCTTTGTTATATTTGTATGGTACCGTTTTATTGTGGGGTTTGCGGTGATTATCCTGGCGTTAGTCAGGACTGCCGGGGTCTAAATATTAGAGAAAGAACTTATATTGTTAAAAAGCCCTTATTTTTCGTGATATGGGCTTTTTTTTTGCGAATTGCAAGGACTTTTAGAGGCACCTATGGTATATTTATTTTAGGAGGGTAAATCATGGCAAATCAGGGCCAACTAAAGGAAGGATTAAAACACGAAATATCCGGGGTTATTTTGGTTGCGCTTGGCGTGCTCTGTATTGTCAGCCTTCTGTCGCAACCGTCTGGTTTTATAAGCGATTTCGCAGTGAAGATTTTAAAGAGTATCGCTGGTGAAGGATGCTACTTTTTCCCGCTATTACTGGTCCTGGCAGGGGGCAGGCTGGTGCGCAGGCGGGAGCAGACTGTGGTTTCACCGAGGATGTATGGGATATTGCTGATCTATCTCACTGTATTAACTTTTTTTCATCTGATTATCCCCCTGGAAGATTCCTTTAAGGCGGGGATCGCCGGAGACGGGGGCGGGTTGCTCGGAGCGCTGCTTAGTTATTTGATTAGAAAGTCTTTTGGAATGTTTGGCACTTATATCATCTTGATTACGGCCGGGCTTATCGCTTTATTGCTGTTGACAAACCTTTCCCTATGGTCATTGGCCCAGGTGTTTTCAGCTAAATTGAAAGAGGGGTCTCAAAAAGGTTTACGGGGAGTGGTAGACTACTTCTTTACTGAAGTTGAAGAGGATAGTGAACAAGCATTGCCGCCAACTCCTGTCATTATTGATCAGGGTGAGCGTGTGACAATGCAGGGAGCCCCGGTCGTTTCCGAACAACCTGTTGAAGGACAAGATCAGGAGGAAACGCAAGTCAAAAATAAAAATGAGCCGGTAAAAGCGAAAAACGCTGCCGGCAAACAGGAGCCCGCCGAAGAAGAAACAGAACACGAACCAAATATAACGTTGGATTTTTTACCGGAAAATACATCCTACCGGTTGCCTCCGTTGACGATTCTTTCGAGGCCGTTCAGGCTGAAGAATAACCGGTTAAGTAAAGATATAAATGAAAATATCCGTAAGTTGGAAGAAACCTTGGACAGCTTCGGGATTAAGGCTAGAGTAATTCAAGTTTCCCGGGGTCCGGCCATTACCCGTTACGAAATCCAGCCGCCTTCCGGCGTCAAAGTCAGCCGGATTGTCAGTTTGGCGGACGATATCGCTTTGAGCATGGCGGCGCCGGGTGTGCGGATTGAGGCGCCTATACCCGGCAAAGCTGCCGTCGGCATAGAAATACCAAATAAGGAAACCTCCATGGTTCACTTGCGTGACCTGCTGGAAACG
Source organism: Pelotomaculum sp. PtaB.Bin013 (assembly GCA_002067515.1). Taxonomy (GTDB): domain Bacteria; phylum Bacillota; class Desulfotomaculia; order Desulfotomaculales; family Pelotomaculaceae; genus Pelotomaculum_D; species Pelotomaculum_D isophthalicicum. Next base: position 8,981 of record MVQK01000035.1, read on the forward strand.
CAGGAATTCATTCAAGGCGGTTCAAAACTGACAATATCGTTGGGGAAAGACATTGCCGGCAACCCGGTTGTCGCGGATTTGGCCAAAATGCCCCATCTGCTGATCGCCGGCGCCACCGGCTCCGGTAAAAGTGTCTGCATCAACACTTTGATTGTCAGTATACTCTTTAAGGCAACACCTGAAGAAGTTAAATTCCTGATGATTGATCCGAAAATGGTGGAACTCGCCATGTACAATGGAATTCCACATTTGGTTTCACCTGTAGTGATTGAGCCGAAAAAAGCGGCCACATCCTTGAGGTGGGCCGTGAAGGAAATGGAACACCGCTATGAGTTGTTCGCCGCGGCTGGAGTGCGTGATATCACCCACTATAACCAATTGTTTAAGAATAAGGACCATGACCAGGATAATAAGCAGATGCCGCTGCCTTTAATGGTAGTGATCATTGACGAATTATCCGACCTGATGATGGTTGCCCCGGCGGATGTGGAGGACGCTGTTTGCCGTTTGGCGCAAATGGCCAGGGCTGCGGGCATACACCTGCTGGTTGCCACCCAGCGGCCGTCTGTGGACGTAATCACCGGTTTGATCAAGGCGAACATTCCTTCCCGCATCTCATTCGCGGTGTCTTCTCAAATTGACTCGCGCACAATTCTGGATATGGCCGGCGCGGAAAAGCTCCTTGGAAAGGGGGACATGCTCTTTTCGCCGGTAGGGGCTTCAAAGCCTTTACGCGTACAGGGCGCTTTTCTGTCTGACAAGGAAGTCGAGGATCTGGTTAATTACCTAAAAAAACAAGCTGAACCCGTATATAATGATAAGATCTTGCATGATGAGCCGGCGAAAGAGGCTATTCCTGAAATTGAGGACGAGCTTTTGCCCCAGGCAGTGCAAATTCTTATTGAAAGCGGCCACGCTTCCATCTCGCTGCTGCAAAGAAGGCTGCACATCGGATATGCCAGGGCGGCCAGATTAATTGACATGATGGAAAAGAAAGGGATCGTTGGTGGCTATGAAGGTAGTAAGCCCAGAGCTATACTGATGACTTTAGAACAATTTAACCAGATGTTCAGGAAAAGTTAGAATAAAATATGTTTCGTTGACACTACCCTCACCTTGTGTTATATATTTGGGGTAATAGGAAACGCTATATCAGGGTGAGTTGGAGCAAATAAATTGTTTAAAGACATCACATTAGAAGAAGCTCTTGAACTGGACGAAGCTTTGTTGGTTGACGTGCGGTCAGAGAATGAATACTTGACAGATACCATACCGGGTGCTGTAAACATACCTGTATTAAATAATGAGGAACGGGCGGCGGTAGGATTAACCTACCACAGAGACGGCACGGAGCAGGCCGTCAGGTTGGGTTTGGAATTGGTCTCGCCGAAACTCGGTGACAAACTGTCTGCGGTTGACAAGCTGTCTCGCGGCAGAAAAGTCGTAGTTTTTTGCTGGCGTGGAGGGCAGCGCAGCGAGTTGATGGCCTTGTTTTTAGATACCGCTGGTTATCCGGTTTACCGTATTGCAGGTGGTTATAAAGCTTACCGCAGTTATGTAAACGAATACCTGAGTCAGCAAAAACTACCTTTAAGAGCAGTCGTCTTGCACGGTTTAACAGGCGTGGGGAAAACAGATGTACTTAACAGTCTTGCTCAAAAAGGGGTGCCCGTGCTGGATCTGGAAGGATTGGCCCGGCACCGCGGGTCGGTCTACGGCAAGATCGGTTTGCCCCCTTCCCCGTCTCAGAAGGCTTTTGAAGGCCATATTGTGCAGTTGTTAAAAAAAGCCTGCGGCAGAGGTTTCTTTGTGGTCGAGTGTGAGAGCCGCCGGGTGGGCAATTTGTTTGTGCCGCCTCTGGTGATGGAATTCATCCGTCACGGCGAAAGAATTCTACTTTATACATCCTTTGAAAACAGGATAAAAAGAATTCGGGAAGTGTACGCCGGCGGGCCGGGTTCAAGTGTGATTGAATTGCAGAGGGCGACCTCTTCCCTGGTGAAAAGGCTGGGGCGGGCCCGGGTGGAAGAATTAAACCAGCTGTTGGCGGAAAAAAATTTCGACCATGTCATTTCTTTCATGTTGAAATATCATTACGACCCGTTATACAATTACCCGGATAGCCCCTGTGCCGGTTATGATTTATGTGTGGATACCGCCGACATGGAAAACGCGGTTAATATCATTTGTGAGTTTGTAACAGACTTGCCGTTACATGAGTCGCTGCGGTAGCATCTTTGCGCGGTGGACAAACAGTTTGGGTGGGGAGGTGCATAGCTTGTGGAAATAGGGAAAAGGTTGAAAGAAGCCAGGGAAGGCAAAGGCTTAACCCTGGAGGCTGTTGAAGAGGAAACCAAAATACGCCGCAAGTATATTCGCGCGCTGGAAGAAGAGCAATTTCAAGTTCTCCCCGGGTCAGTTTATGCGAAAGCTTTTTTAAGGACCTACACGCGGTTTCTTGGTATTGACGCGGAAGATGTTTTCGAAAATTTCAACGGTTTATTTACGGAGGCTCCTACAGAATCGTCGGACATGTATTTTGAAGAGGAGAGTAAAGCCGGAGTTCCCCGTAAATCCCGTTCCCGCCTCTTTCTCACGATAGCCGCTGTTATTGTCGGTATGGTTGTTCTGGCTTTAATTGCCAATGGATTAAAAGACAAGGGCAACACGTCAGGCAACAACATGGCGTCTAACAACAGCGGGAATGCTGTTACGAGCGAACAGACGGCGCCTCCTGTCAATCAGCAACCCCCGGTTGTGCAGCAACAGCCGGCTGCTTCCTCCATGGTTAAACTTGACCTTAACGTCAAGAATAGCAACTGCTGGATGAGTGTTACCGTAGACGGGAGACAGGCTTTTGAGGGGACTGTGATTCCCGGTCAGTCAAAACACTTTGAAGGAAAAGATAAAATTAATGTCACTCTTGGTAACGCCGGAGCGGTTGAAGCCTCGCTAAACGGTCAAAATCTCGGTTTAATGGGTAGCCCCGGAGATGTTGTCGACCGCGAATTTAAAGTGCAGCCCAATGGTTAAAAAACAGTAATTAGTAATTAGTAATCAGTAGTCAGTAGTTAGTAGTCAGTAGTTTGTAGAACAACTAACTAAATAATTTTTAAATTACTGGAGTCTGGAGTTAGTATAAGAGAATGGTTTATCGTCTCGAAATATTCTGAGTTCTGACTCCTGAATTCTGAGTACCTAAATATTAGCATATTTTGAGGTTGCAGTGGTGAGTGAAGTAGCAGACGTAACCATTATTGGAGCCGGTGTGATCGGAGCGGCTATCGCAGCAAAGGTGGCCCAAGAAAG
>MVQK01000036.1 GCA_002067515.1 Pelotomaculum sp. PtaB.Bin013
GTGACAAAAAGGAGGGTAGATCTTAGTGGGGCAGAAGGTAAATCCCAAGGGCCTGCGGATTGGCATTATCCGGGATTGGGAAGGCAAGTGGTTTGCTGACAAAAAAAACTACGCCGGCCTCTTGCATGAGGACTTAAAATTACGCAAGTTCATTAAAAAGAAACTTTACGTGGCGGGCGTTTCGCGCATTCAGATAGAACGGGCAGCCAACCGGATAAAAGTATTTATCCACACTGCCAAACCGGGTATCGTCATCGGGCGGGGCGGTTTGGAAGTGGAAAATTTGCGCAAACAGCTTGAACAGATAACCGGCAAGCAGGTCAGTGTTAATATTGTGGAGATAAAGATTCCTGAGGTGGACGCTCAACTCGTAGCTGAAAATGTGGCTTCTCAACTGGAGAAACGGATTTCGTTCAGAAGGGCTATGAAGCAAGTTGTCACCCGCTCCATGAAGATGGGAGCGAAAGGGATCAAAATTGCGTGCGGCGGTAGATTGGCCGGCGCTGAAATTGCCCGCAGCGAATGGTACAGCGAAGGCAAAGTTCCTCTTCATACCTTGCGTGCCGATATTGATTACGGTTTTGCCGAAGCGAACACCACCTATGGAAAGATCGGCATCAAAGTATGGATTTATAAAGGCGAAGTATTACCGGCAGCCAAGGATGCCGTAAAAACCCCGGCCAGGGGAGGAAAGGCCGCACCTGGTGAAGGAGGCGTATAGGGATGCTTATACCGAAAAGGGTTAAATACCGCAAACAGCACCGCCCTGGGACAGTTGGCAGGGCTAAAGGCGGCAAAGAAGTCAGTTTTGGTGAGTTTGGCCTTCAGGCTCTGGAGTCGGCCTGGATTACCAACAGGCAAATAGAAGCGGCCCGTATTGCCATGACGCGTTATATCAAGCGGGGTGGCAAGGTGTGGATCAGAATTTTTCCTGACAAGCCAATAACTGCAAAGCCGGCTGAAACCCGGATGGGTTCAGGCAAGGGTACTCCTGAATACTGGATTGCCGTTGTCAAACCGGGCCGGATTATGTTTGAGTTAGCGGGCATTACCGAAGAAGTGGCCCGTGAAGCGATGCGTTTGGCGTCTCACAAGTTACCGATCAAAACAAAATTTGTGAAACGCGGGGAAGTAGGTGAGGTCGTTGAAAACTAAGGATATTAGAGAGTTGACTGATTCCGAGCTATATAAGAAACTGGACGACTCCAAGGATGAACTCTTTAAATTGAGATTTCAAATGGCCACCGGACAGTTGGATAACCCGATGAAACTGCAGGAAATCCGCCGCAGGATCGCGCGTGTCAAGACGGTAATTCGCGAGCGTGAGTTGGGGATCCAGCGGGCGTAAGACTAGCATCAGGCTTTAATGTGCCAGGCTAATAAAGGGATATCAACTGGTAGAAATGCTCTTAGTTTAGGAAGGAGTATTGTGAATGGAAGAACGTGGAATGCGCAAGGTTCTTACCGGCAGGGTGGTAAGTGACAAAATGGAAAAGACTGTGGTTGTGGCCGTTGAAACTCTGGTCAAACATCCAATGTACCAGCGCATCATTCGACGCACCCGTAAGTTTAAAGCGCATGACGAAGAAAACTCCTGCCGGATCGGCGATAAAGTGAAAGTAATGGAAACCAGGCCGCTGTCGAAAGAAAAACGGTGGCGCGTGGTTGAGATCCTGGAGCGGGCGGAACAGATTTAGCGTTTAATAGTCGTAAGTAGGAAGTGTGAGGAGGTTGCAGCTTTGATTCAGGTACAGTCTTTGCTCACCGTGGCTGACAACACCGGGGCTCGCAGGCTGATGTGCATCCGTGTTTTGGGTGGATCGTTGCGGCGCTATGCAGGCGTTGGCGACATTGTTGTTTGTTCCGTTAAAGAAGCCACACCAGGCGGCGTTGTTAAGAAAGGTGATGTAGTTAAGGCCGTGGTGGTCCGCACGAAAAAAGAAGTAAGGCGCCCGGACGGATCCTACATCAAGTTTGACGAAAACGCTGCTGTGATCATCAAGGATGATAAGAGTCCGCGGGGAACGCGTATTTTCGGGCCTGTGGCCAGGGAATTGAGAGACCGTGAGTTCATGAAGATTATCTCACTGGCGCCGGAAGTACTCTAGCGCCGGATATCTTTAAAATATTGACGGTGAGTTCGGAGGTGACACAAAATATATGGTAAAACCCAGCGTCCACGTCCGTAAAGGAGACACAGTTTTAGTCGTCACTGGTAAAAATGCGGGCAAAAAGGGCAAGGTTCTTGAAGTGATACCGGGTAAAAGCAAGATAGTTGTTGAAGGAGTAAACATAGTTAAACGCCATACCAAGCCTACCCAGAAACTACCGCAAGGAGGTGTATTGGAGAAAGAAGCCCCAATACACAGCTCGAATGCGATGCTTTTCTGCAATAAGTGTAACACTCCAACCAGGATTAGCAACAAAGTCCTTGAAAACAGGGAAAAAGAGCGCGTCTGCAAAAAATGTGGAGAAGCAATCTAGTAGTTGGCGGTTAGCGGTTGGTGGTTATCCGATTTCCGACATCTGACGACTGACATCTGAGAAGGGAGGTAGTGAAGATGTCCAGATTGAAAGATAAATACAAGAATGATGTGGTACCAGCCCTGTTCAAAAAGTTTGGGTACAAGAATATCATGCAGGTTCCCAAATTGGAAAAAGTAGTTGTAAGCATGGGCGTAGGTGAGGCGATTCAGAACTCTAAAGCAATCGACTCTGCCTTAAGCGACCTGATGATCATCACCGGACAAAAACCCGTTACGACCAAAGCTAAGAAATCAATAGCGGCTTTTAAGCTGCGTGCCGGCATGACAATCGGCGCAAAGGTTACTTTGCGTGGGGAACGTATGTATGAGTTTGTCGACAAACTTTTTAACATAGCTATGCCAAGAATTCGTGACTTCAGGGGTATCTCGCCCAAGTCATTTGACGGACGCGGCAATTACAGCATGGGTGTTCGTGAGCAGCTTATGTTTCCGGAAATAGAGTATGATAAGATAGATAAAATTCGCGGTATGGACATCATTTTTGTAACTTCGGCTAAAACAGACGAAGAGGCAAGGGAATTGTTAGGATTGATGGGTATGCCGTTCCGGGCGGCATAATGAGTTATCTACCGAAAAGGAGGCAAGTTGGTGGCTAAAAAATCAATGGTTTTGAGAGCTATGCGGGCGCCAAAGTTCACGGTGCGCGAACACAATAGATGCAAAATCTGCGGGCGGCCGCACGCCTACATGCGGAAATTTGAGATTTGCCGGATTTGCTTTCGGGAGCTCTCATACAAAGGTGAAATTCCGGGAATCCGCAAAGCCAGTTGGTGATCAGGAAGGAGGTAGTTGCACGTGGTTATGACCGATCCTATTGCAGATTTCTTGACCAGAATCCGGAACGCCAATACATTTTATCATGATAAAGTAGAGGCGCCTGCTTCCAAGGTTAAAAAAGCAATCGCCAACATTCTGAAAGACGAAGGCTTTGTTAAAGATTGCGAATTTGTAGACGATGGAAAGCAAGGGATTATCCGGGTTTACCTTAAGTACGGAACTAATAAGGAACGGGTGATCACCGGTCTCAAGCGCATATCAAAGCCGGGTTTAAGGGTATACGCCAGAAAAGATAATGTGCCGAAAGTTTTAGGCGGTCTCGGAATAGCCATTATCTCAACTTCTAAAGGATTCATGTCTGATAGAAAGGCGCGTAAAGAAGGACTCGGCGGCGAGGTAATTTGCTACGTATGGTAATTAATACCATGCGCTTGAATACATTTAGGATGGCAGGTGTAATTTATGTCCAGGATTGGTAGACAGCCTGTACCAGTGCCCGCCGGTGTTGATGTACAGATCGACGGTAACCGGGTGCGGGTTAAAGGCCCGAAGGGGCAGTTGGAAAGAGAGTTGCACCGGGACATGGTTGTGAAATATGAGGGAGGACAATTATTGGTCGAGCGTCCTTCTGATAATAAGCAACATAAGTCGCTCCACGGTTTGACACGTACCCTTGTCAACAACATGGTGGTAGGAGTTACAGCAGGTTTTCAGAAGAACCTGGAGTTAGTTGGCGTTGGTTACCGCGCCTCCAAACAAGGTAACAAACTGGTTTTGGCTATGGGCTATTCCCACCCGGTAGAGATTGAACCGGAAGCGGGATTGGAAATTGAAGTTCCGGCGCCGGCCAGGATCAGTGTAAAAGGTATCGACAAGGAAAAAGTGGGAGCCCTGGCGGCGTTTATTCGTGCTGTACGTGAACCGGAACCCTATAAAGGGAAAGGCATCAGGTACGAAGGTGAGAAAGTCCGGCGCAAGGTCGGCAAGGCCGGCGGTAAAGGTAAGAAGTAAAGATTAGTGATCAAAAGTGATAACATTTTCATAATACTTATTTAAGAAAGGCAGTGAAGTCCTAAGTGCTGAATAAACCCGACCGTAAGGCCCTGCGGGCAAAAAAGCGCTTCAGGGTGCGCAAGAAAATAACCGGCTCTGCCGGCCGGCCCAGACTGAACGTGTTTCGCAGCATCCAAAATATTTACGCCCAGATCATTGATGATGAAAGCGGTTTAACTCTGGTGGCCGCATCTACCATTGGACCGGAACTAAAAGGCAAACTGGCCACGGGCGGTAATACGGCTGCTGCTACGGCAGTGGGCGATTTGCTGGCCAAAAAGGCGATTGAGGCCGGAATCAAACAGGTGGTTTTTGACCGTGCCGGTTATATTTACCATGGCCGGATCAAGGCTCTGGCTGACGCGGCGCGGGCAGGCGGACTGGAATTTTAGCGGAATGGGGACACACCTTCTTGTGTTGAATAAACCTGGAGGCATTAATCCTGAACGTGGTCTGTTAATGACCTAGTTGCTATTAGTGCAGGCTAGTGAAGGAATGTCCCCGATTGGAGAAAGGAGGGAAATAGATGGCGAGGATTGACGCCAGCAAACTGGAAACAACCGAAAAAGTGGTATATATAAACCGGGTGGCCAAGGTCGTAAAAGGCGGACGCAGGTTCAGTTTTTCCGCTCTAATGGTAGTAGGCGACAGCAACGGCCATGTCGGTGCCGGTCTGGGCAAAGCGGGTGAGGTTCCCGAGGCCATCCGCAAGGGCATTGAAGATGCGAAAAAATCATTAATAAAAGTACCTCTTTCCGGAACAACCATTCCTCATGAAGTAACTGGTAACTTCGGGGCAGGTAAAGTTTTACTAAAACCAGCGGCGCCAGGAACCGGTGTGATCGCGGGCGGTCCCGTCCGGGCGATCCTGGAGTTGGCCGGTGTGCATGATATTCTTACCAAGTCACTGGGTTCCAACAATGCTAACAATATGGTTCGCGCTACCATGGAAGCCTTGAAAAGTCTAAAAACCCCGGAAGAAGTGGCCCGGCTGAGAAATAAAACGGTAGAGGAACTACTTGGGTAGCAAGGAATGGGGACACACCTTCTTGTGCTGTATAAGTACAGAAGGGATTGCTCCTGAACGTGGCCTGTTGGAGAACTAGCTGCTATTAGAACAGGTCAGTGAAGGAATGTCCCCGATCGGAGGGGACACACCTTCCTGTGTAGTAAAATTACGGAGGGAATACTCCTTTATGTGGCCTGTTGATGATATAGTAACTTTTATAGCAGGAAAGTGAAGGAATGTCCCCGATTGGAGAGGGGACACACCTTCTAAGGTAGCTAAAGTACGGAGGGAATACCCATTTATGAGACCTGTTGACGCTACGGTAACTTTTTAGGCAGGCGAGTGAAGGAATGTTCCTGACAGGAAAAAAGGGGGGAATGTCGTGGCCAAGTTGAAGATAACCCTGATCAAGAGTCTGATCGGCCATCCGGAAAGACAGAGGATCACTGTGCGGACCTTAGGCCTTACCAAAGTAAGCCGCTCGGTAATACACGAAGACACTCCGCAAATCAGGGGCATGATTAATAAGGTTGCGCATTTGTTGAAGGTCGAGGAAGCCGGGGCGTCGGACCCGCAAACTTAAGTTGAGCGGGCCAAAGAAGCGCTGGTCTAGAGGAATGTTAAGGAGGTGTCATCTTGAAACTGCATGAACTAAGGCCGGCTCCTGGAGCGAGACCTAAACCCACCCGCAAGGGGCAGGGGATCGGCTCCGGTTTGGGCAAGACGGCCGGACGCGGCCATAAAGGGCAAAAGTCACGCTCTGGCGGGGGCGTGCGCCCTGGGTTTGAGGGCGGGCAAATGCCGCTGCAGCGTCGCATGCCGAAACGTGGATTTTATAATAAGTTTGCCAAGGAAATTATTGCTGTCAACGTGGCAGCGCTAAACCGGTTTGAAGACGGTGTTACCGTAACACCCGAAACTTTGCTTGACGCACGCTTGATCAAAAAGATTGGTGACGGTGTAAAAATACTGGGCAACGGCAATCTTGAGAAATCTCTAACCGTATGTGCTCAAGCTTTCAGCAAGTCGGCCGAAGAAAAGATCGCAGCTGCCGGTGGCAAAGCTGAGGTGATTTAAATTGCTGGGTAGTTTTGCGAATGCCCTGAAAGCAACAGAATTAAGAACAAAGATTCTTTATACTCTTGGGTTGATCTTTGTTTTCAGACTGGGCGCTCATATTCCTGTACCCGGGGTTAACCCGGAAAGATTTGCCGAGTTGGTTGGCAGCGGCGCAATTTTCGGTTTCTTCGATGTGATTTCCGGTGGCGCGCTGAAAAACTTTTCAGTATTTGCCATGGGTATTATGCCTTATATCAACGCTTCGATTATCATGCAGCTTTTGACAGTGGTAATTCCGCACTTGGAGCGTCTGAATAAGGAAGGTGAAGAAGGCCGCAAGAAAATTACTCAATACACCCGTTATCTTACCGTGGTACTGGCGTTTATCCAGGGTATCGGCATGGTGGTCGGAGTAAGTGGTTCGTTGCAGAATCCCGGTCTGGCGACTTACCTTATGACTGCCATCACTATAACCGCCGGCACTACATTCCTGATGTGGACGGGTGAACAAATTACTGAAAAAGGAATTGGCAACGGTATATCACTGTTAATTTTCGCGGGTATTGTTTCAAGGATTCCGGCAGGGATCGTAAGGGTTGTTGAATATTTGAACGCGGGCACCATTAACATACTGAGTCTCTTGTTGCTTATCGTCATTGGAGCATTAGTGATCGCCGGTGTGGTTACAGTACAAGAAGGGCAGCGACGCATACCGGTGCAATATGCCAAACGTGTAGTCGGACGCAGGGTTTACGGCGGACAGACCACTCACCTGCCGCTCCGGGTCAATCAGGCCGGTGTTATTCCGGTGATTTTCGCCTCATCATTATTGATGTTTCCGGAAACTATCGTTAAATGGTTTTCCAACAGCGGAGCTGCCGCGTTCTACACGAAGTGGTTTGGTTGGGGGACCGTTGCGCATACGGTCATTTACGCTCTTTTGATTATCGGATTTACTTTCTTTTATACAGCAGTCATTATGAACCCGGTGGATATGGCCGATAATATCAAAAAATACGGCGGTTTTATCCCGGGGTTGCGCCCCGGGCGGCCGACAGCGGAATACATCAGCCGGATAATGAACAAGATAACCCTGGCTGGAGCCATTTTCCTGGCCTTGGTTGCGATATTGCCGAATTTTGTGCTCCTGACGACCAGGATACCAAATATCTATTTCGGGGGCACCGCGCTGTTGATTGTGGTTGGCGTGGCATTGGATACTATGAAACAGGTGGAATCGCACATGTTGATGCGCAGTTACCAGGGGTTTATTAAGTAGGTGGGCATATGATTACCTGTAAGTCTGAAAAAGAACTCTCCTATATGAGAGATGCCGGGCGAGTTGTGGCTGAAACACTGGCGGAACTTACCGGTGCCGTGAGTGTCGGAGTAACAACCCGGGAGTTGGACCGGCTGGCGGAAGACTATATTGTCAAAGCCGGCGCAAGACCGGCTTTTAAGGGGTTGTACGGTTTCCCCTACAGCATCTGCGCTTCGGTAAATGAAGAGGTTGTACATGGGTTTCCCAGTTTAAGGAAGTTGACAAGTGGAGATATTATTAGTATTGACATTGGCGCGGAAGTAAATGGATACTATGGAGATAGTGCCGTCACTGTCCCTGTGGGGGAAATAAGCAGCGACGCCATGCGGCTCTTAAAGGCAACGGAAGAATCCCTTTACCGTGGAATTGAACACGCCAGGGAAGGCGCCAGGCTATCGGATATATCCAACGCCGTGCAGACTTGCGCTGAAGGCTATGGTTATTCGGTAGTGCGTGACTTTGTCGGGCATGGAATTGGCAGTAGCCCGCACGAGGACCCGCAGGTGCCAAATTTTGGCAAGCCCGGAAGAGGCCCCAGACTGAAAGCGGGAATGACATTAGCGATTGAACCGATGATCAATATGGGCACTTATGAAGTGCGGACTCTTTCAAATAACTGGACGGTAGTAACTTTGGACGCAAAGCTTTCAGCTCATTTCGAACATACTATTGCCATTACAGATGACAAACCGGAGATACTGACAATATTATGACTAGCAGGCTATCATTAAAGAAAAGTACTGATTGCTGGTAGCTGTTTCTAATGATGAGAGGAAGGAAATGGATGTCTCAGTCAGTGCCTAATAGTGGCAATATCGTCTTAAACCGGATATCCGGCAACCGAAACGCTTTACAGGTCGGGTGCTTGGTTAGCTCGACAAAAGGCCGCGATAGAGGCAGATTCTATCTGGTGATAGGTTGTGAAAATCTATCATCCAGGGTACGCTTGGCAGACGGAGAAGGGCGAAAAGTGGAAAATCCCAAATTTAAAAATATCAAGCACTTAAATATTTATGAAGTTATTGCCGGAGAAGTATCAAGCAAAGCCGAAAACGGGAAAAGGATAACCAACGCGGACATTCGGAAAGAGCTCAAGAGTCTTGTAAAAAACTTTGATAAGTGTTCATTTTAGGATAAGGAGGTTGGTCAGATACCTGATGTCAAAGCAAGATGTTATCGAGGCTGAAGGTACTGTCATTGAACCGTTGCCAAACGCCATGTTCCGTGTGGAACTCCAGAATGGCCATAAAGTGTTGGCGCATGTTTCCGGCAAGATTAGGATGAACTTTATCAGGATTTTGGCCGGTGACCGGGTGACAGTAGAACTTTCACCTTATGATTTGAATCGCGGGCGAATTATTTATCGATACAAGTAAAATCAGAAGTCAGAAGTCAGAATTAAGAATTAGGAAGGAATTCGGCGAAACCGAATTCCAACAAACAATCTAACGACTAACAACCGACGACCAACGACTAAATGTGGAGGGTTTACGATGAAAGTGAGGCCATCCGTAAAGCCCATCTGTGAGAAGTGCAAGATCATTCGCAGGAAGGGCAAAGTTATGATAATTTGCGAGAATCCCAAACATAAGCAGGTACAAGGGTAATACCAGGAGGTGTTTAATAATTTATGGCACGTATCGCAGGCGTTGACTTGCCAAGAGATAAACGGGTCGAGATTGCCCTTACTTATATTTTTGGCATTGGTAAGCCCACGTCCCAAAAAATCCTTTCTCAGACGAATGTCAACCCTGATACCAGGGTAAAGAATTTAACTGAGGATGAAATTAACAGGCTGCGTGAAATTATTGAGAAGAATCACAAAGTGGAAGGCGATTTGCGCCGGGAAATTGCTTTAAACATCAAGCGCCTGATTGAAATTGGCTGCTACCGTGGATTAAGGCACCGCCGTGGTATGCCGGTACGGGGACAACGGACTAAAACTAATGCCAGGACCCGTAAAGGACCGCGTAAGACAGTCGGCGTGCGCAGGAAAAAGTAACATGAGTGTTAAGTTGGCTCAGTGTGGCGTGGCGCTTACCTGGAGGGCGGTTTTAGGATTAAGTTGTTAGCTTGGCCGTCCCCGAAATAGGCGGGGCAGCAGCATAGGTGAGCTTAGACGGTCCGGGGGCGAACGCGTTAGCCTGTAGGTAAGCGCTACGCCATGCGATCTAGCGGATAATCTGAGCAAACTTGACGCATGTAAATAAATTTAAGGAGGTTATTAGATGGCGCGTCGCGTAACCAGGACGAAAAGACGTGAACGCAAAAATATAGAATCTGGTGTTGCGCATATCAGATCTACTTTTAATAATACCATAGTAACCATAACTGATACCAAGGGTAATGCGATATCCTGGGCCAGCGCCGGAGGCGTGGGCTTTAAGGGTTCCCGGAAAAGCACTCCGTACGCTGCTCAGCAGGCGGCTGAAAATGCCGCTAAAGAGGCCATGGAGCATGGTATGAAAGTTGTGGAAGTTATGGTTAAAGGGCCGGGCGCCGGCCGTGAGGCGGCTATTCGCTCTTTACAGGCGGCTGGGCTGGAAGTTAACTTGATTAAAGATGTGACTCCGATTCCTCATAACGGTTGCCGGCCACCCAAGCGCCGGAGAGTATAAGGAGGTGTGACGGTATGGCGAGATATACTGGAGCAGTGTGCCGGCAATGTCGCCGGGAAGGGCTGAAACTATACCTCAAAGGCGACCGTTGTTACTCGACAAAGTGTGGCGTCGACCGCAGGACCTACGCTCCCGGCCAGCACGGCCAGGGACGCAAGAAAGTTTCGGAGTATGGCCTGCAATTGAGGGAAAAACAAAAAGCGCGCCGGATATACGGCATTTTGGAAGGCCAGTTTAGACGCTACTTTGCGAGAGCCGAGCGGCAGCCGGGTGTCACCGGTGAGAATCTGCTCCGCTTATTGGAAAGACGTCTTGACAATGTTGTCTATCGCCTGGGACTCGGGGCATCCCGAAACGAAGCCAGGCAGCTTGTGCGCCATGGACATTTTATTGTTAACGGCCGCAAAGTTAATATACCGTCATACTTGCTCCGTGTGGGCGATGTAATTACCGTCCGGGATAAGAGCAAGGAATCACCCAGAGTGAAAGAACTGCTGGAGCGGGCTGCCGAGCGCACTCCTCCCGCATGGCTTGAATTAGAGGCAGACCAGGCCATTGCTCGCGTTGTGGCGCTTCCGGCACGGGATCAGATTGACGCTCCCGTTCAGGAGCACCTGATTGTCGAGCTTTACTCCAGGTAGGCCATTAGGGTTGTTGATTGCGTGACCCGCCAAAGGAGGGAAACGTCCGTGCTTGAAATTGAAAAACCGAAAATTGAAGTTGTAGAAATGAGCGACGATTACACTTACGGCAAGTTTACGGTGGAGCCGCTGGAAAGAGGCTACGGCATTACTCTCGGGAATTCCCTGCGCCGCATCCTGCTTTCCTCACTGCCGGGCGCAGCTGTCACTTCGGTAAAGATTAACGGAGTGCTGCATGAATTTTCAACCATACCGGGAGTGGTGGAAGACGTTACAGATATTATTTTGAACCTTAAGAGTCTCAGCCTGAAACTCCACAACGATGAGGAAAAGATCCTGCGCATTGAGTCTGAAGCCGCTGGTGTAGTAAGGGCCGGAGATATTATCTACGACTCTGACGTGGAAATATTAAACCCTGAGCTCACCATAGCCACTCTGTCGGGCAATGCCAATCTGTCCATGGAGATCACCGTTTCCAAAGGACGGGGTTATGTCTCCGCGGAGCGCAATAAAAAGAATGAACATATTATCGGTGTGATTCCGGTAGATTCAGTTTTTACACCGGTGAGCAAGGTGAACTATAATGTGGAAAACACCCGGGTCGGCCAAATTACGGACTACGATAAACTGACAATTGAAGTTTGGACCGACGGGAGCATCAGGCCTGACGAAGCAATCAGCCTGTCGGCCAAGATCCTGAGCGAGCACTTGCGCCTCTTTATCGGTCTGACCGAGACGGTCAGCGATGTGGAGATCATGGTGGAAAAGGAAGAGGAGCAAAAGGACAAGATCCTGGAAATGACCATTGAAGAGTTGGATTTGTCCGTCCGTTCCTACAACTGCCTGAAACGGGCCGGGATTAACACGGTGGAGGAACTAATCCAGCGCAACGAGGATGACATGATGAAGGTAAGAAATCTAGGGAAAAAATCCCTGGAGGAAGTAGTTAATAAACTGCGCGAACTGGGGCTCTTGCTTAAAAAGAATGAAGAGTAAGGGAGGGATTTGAGAGTGGGCTACCAGAAGTTGGGGAGAAACACCGGCCACAGGAAGGCTATGCTGCGGAACCTGGTCACATCCCTCTTCCGTGACGAACGGATAAATACCACTGAAGCCAGGGCTAAGGAAGTAAAGAGCATTGCCGAGAGACTGGTTACTACAGCCAAGCAAAACGA
>MVQK01000037.1 GCA_002067515.1 Pelotomaculum sp. PtaB.Bin013
TGAAGGTCAAAATAATTACTATCCGCTTTCCATGACAAGCAATCCGGCAATTTGCAACGAAGAGTTATGTACGCTTGGTTATAACTACGCCATGATCACTTGGGCAACACCGAAACGACCGGCGGACACGACAATATGTTTCGGAGAGAACCCTGAACGATTAACTAAGCATACAGTCAATCAAAATACTGAATATCATTGGGTGGAAATATACGGTTTAATTCCTTCCACACGTTATTGGTACAGGGTAGAGTCCAACGAGGTTAAAGGCTCTTTAAATTCTTTCACGACTTTACCTAAACCTGAGGGAAAGCATCTTTTTAATTATGCCATTTTTAGCGACACGCACATTGCTTCTACCAACCCTGTCAAAGATATCAACGAAACTTATTTTGGCAAACTCGTTGAACACTCAAAAACATTATTAACCCAGTGTATAATGGACAGCAAAAGACGGAATATTGATCTGGCAGTGATAACAGGTGACCTTACTGACACCGCAAACCAAAAGCAGTATTTAGAGCTAAGGGATCAAATCCTTCCATGCTTCGGGAATACCCCCTATCTTTTATGTATCGGTAATCATGACAAATTCACCAAAAACTCGGGCATTGGCGAAAAAGGCTTTCTTGACTATGTCTCGAACCGCGAAAAGACTTGCGCGAACTTCGTATTTCGTGATTATCAGTTTATTCTGCTTGACTCCTGTAGACAAAATGATAATTGGGGATACATCTATCCCACTCACTTACAATGGACCAAAAATATATTGCAAAGCGAAGGCAAACCCTCTTACCTGTTTTTTCACCATCCATGCAATGGACCCGACTTGTGGTTCGGCGTAAAAAACCATAAGGATTTTCTAAAAACCATCCGGCCATTTTCCTGTGTGCAAGGTGTTTTTTCCGGACATATTCACCGAAATAAAGTAACCGTCAACCATATTGCGACAGGCAATCTCCCTTACGTGGAAATACCCGCAACCGTGCAGTTTCCTTGCGCCTATGCGATAGTGCAGGTATTTGAGAGCGGCTTCATTTACAACTCTTACAAAGTGAGCAGGCTGGATCTATCGGAAATGTCCCGGGGAAGGTTTATTCTTAAACATCGTGGTAACGCCATCCTCACCTGGTACGGTTTTGGCGGCATAGGTGATCGTTGTTTTTCCTATTCCAACAACCAATTGTTTCGCCCGGCTCGGTACGAACTAGCTGTAACATTAGATCAGCAGAGGGCTATTAAGTTTTATCAACGGGTTCAGTCCTTCGACGGCGCCAGTCTTACTTGTTCCAATAACATCAATAATTTAAAAGTTGTCTTAGGCCACCACGATTCACATTCACTTGCTTTCCGATCATACTATGACAAATTTTCGCATTTTAACATTAACGCCATGATAAGTAAAGAAGGCAACTACGATTTACCTCAGAACATTAAGCTGCTTATCGAATAACATGTAAAAAACATCCAATCCAATTTTCGTTGTTATAAAATATGATAAGACAAATTCTAACATTAACATGGTAAATGTAACCATGGAAAATATCTTTCATATAATATAACAACAATCAACCCTAGAAAGGCAGGACATTAAAATGAGCGCTAAGCAAGAAGACGTAATGGGCGGCATGACAGGCGGATGTTTTCCTAGCCCTCAAGACATCCTTGGGATGCTGGCGGCAAGCGAACAACAAGAAGTTGTTCTTTATTCCCAGATTGCACAAGCCGTACCGTCAGAAGAACTTAGAAGAATAATTTTATACATGGCATGCAAAGAACAACGCATGGCGGAAAAACTTGCCTTGCTGTCGCAATGTTTTGGGGCAATGCCCGCCGGGCCGCCTGTCGGAACAATGTCTTATTCCGTCGGTGAGCAAGAAGAAAAGAAATAATGTTATTAAACATTTTTTCAGGAGGTAATAAAAATGAACACTCTGCAAAGTTTGTTACATGAAGCAATTCAGCTCGAACTCCGGCAAGTGCAACATCTGGCCATGCTGGCATGCATGGCTCCGGACGAATGCACCCGGCATATAATTTTAGGGATGGTCAAGGAAGAGACCGGGGAAGCGATGTTCTGGAATACCGTTGATGCCGCTTACCGGGGAGTCCAGCTAACCGGAGGAGTACCTTGCCCTGTCATGCCGCCTGGAATGGCGCCAACACCCGGCTGTAATCCAACTCCTGGCTGCGGCCCCTGTCCAGGAACTCCCTGTCCTGGTATACCAACTGGTGGCATAACTGGTGGTATAACTGGTGGTATAACCAGTGGACCAGGCGGCTCCCCTATGCAGGCTTGGAATCCCAACCCTATTATATCTCCCGACCCGGGTGGCGGTGTCTGTGGCCAAGGGTTTTATTCAGAAGAAGCGAAAAAAGATGAAAAAAAATAATTATTACTGGCCGGGTTTCCATTTACCGGCCTATTCTCTTTAAATTCAGTGAATTCATCTAATTTATATCAATAATCTTTAGCCTGTCATAATAATTTTCGAGTAAACGAATCAAGTCCTCTCCCTCACTTTGCTGGCAAAAGAGAAGCCTCTCTGGCTTAATGTCCAGCTGCGCCAGAAGAGTTCTGGCGCGCTCTAAGACGCGATTGCATGATGCGCTCCCGCTGGGGTGCCGACATTGCCCCGGACCGCAGGCTACGATCGCCACCCCGGCAGCCCCGTTCTCAAAAGCTTTTAAAATCCATTCAACGCGCAGTGCGCCTGAAGTGGGTATCTCAACCAACCGTGTTTTATTTAGTATGGATGATTCTTTAAACTTGTCCCGCGTTAAGTCCAAGACAACCCCCCGGCAGGCGAATATAGCCAGATAACGTGCGATTAATGGGTTATCTTTTACCATAATTTCGTCTAGAACTTCCAGCGTAATAGCGCCCGCCGGGCAGGCAGCCGCGCAGATGCCGCAAGCCAGGCAGCTTTCCACGGGAATCCCTGCATGCTCTTTAACAACGGGTACACCATAAGGACAAACACGCTGGCAGGTTAAGCAAGCAGCACATTTCTCAATATTTACCTTTGCTCCTAATCCGCAGCTCATGCAACGTCCCGCTTCGCGGAGCGCAGCTTCTTCTTCTAAGCCCTTTTCATAAGGCAAGAAGTTTAGAGAACGTTGTTCAGGCAATAGTGACTGCATTCCCTGCCGTTCAATATGAGGCACTTTTACAGCAACTTTATCCGGCAATGCTCCAATGAGATTAGTCTCTCCTTCAACTGGAAGCATTGTTTCACCTTTTAAGCTGCGCCCGACAATATCTGCCACGCGATGTCCTGATGCCACCGCCGCTATTGCCGGTCCCGGTCCCGTGATTATTTCACCACAAGCAAAAACACCTGAATCCGCGGTTGTAAGAGTTTTTTTATCTGTCAGCAGATAACCCAGCGCATCTTTTTTCAAGCTGCTACCTTCAAGAAAAGATGTTTCCGGTGTTTGGCCAATGGAAAGTATTACTGTATCTCCTGGAATAGTCTTATAAACATTGGGTTCATATACCGGGTTGAATTTTCCTTCCCAATCTAAAACAGTTTTTACTTTCTGTACTTTAATACCGGTAATGGAACTTCCACTTGACAGAACCTCCACCGGACCGTAACCTGGCTCCAGCTTCACCCCTTCATCAATCGCCTCTATGATTTCCCAAGACGATGCCGGCATTTGCTCCCGATCTTCAAGTGAAATTACAGTTACCTCTAGCGCCCCCAAGCGCAACGCGGCACGGGCTACGTCCATCGCCACATTGCCTCCGCCGAGCACAACGATCCGCTTACCAATCCGCGGCATTTTCCCTAAATTTACCAGATTTAAAAACGGCAGCGCAAATAATACGTCGGCATGATCAAAACCTGGCAGGGCTAATCCCCGGCCTCCCCATAGACCGGTACTTATAATTACCGCGTTATATTTATTTCTTAATTCATCAATACTGATATCTATACCCACTTCAGTATCGGGAACAAAGTTTATACCGGTAGACAAGATCTGCTCGACATCCCGTCTCAGCGCTTCTCTCGGCAGGCGAAATGTCGGCAGTGAGGCCATGAAGTGTCCACCCGGCTCCTGGTAACGGTCGTATACAGTAACTTGGTGGCCTTGACGCGCTAAGTCATATGCCGCGGTTAAACCAGAAGGTCCTGAGCCAATTACCGCAACCTTTTTGCCTGTATATACGGTTGGACAAACCTTCTCCGTCCGCAAACCGACTGCTTCTACAACAAAACGTTTTAAGCTGCGAATGGAAACAGGCTCATCGACCTGCGCCCTGCGGCAGGCAGCCTCGCAGGGGTGCGAACAGATCAAAGCGCAGACAGACGGAAAGGGATTATTCGCCTTGATCAAGCGGTAAGCTTCCATGTAGTCACGTTTTGATATGGCGGCCAGGTAACCACGGACATTGGTGTTAACAGGACAAGCGTTGTTACATGGTGGCAATAGTTCAATCAATCGAAGGAAACCTCCAAATGTAATAGATAAAAATATTTAAAAAAATTATATCCTTATTGACAAAAGTTTTGCAAAAGTTTTTTTTGTGATAAAATATTACTTATCTTAGTATACAGGATTATTTCTTTCTATACCGAATATGTTTTAATGTGGCGAGGATATGTTAAAGCTAAATATCAATATAAAAAAATTATTGCCTTCCAAAAATATATATGTAAATATTGTTATGAGGGAGAATATATGTTAATGAAATTTCCGGAATTAAAAATCAGACATTTGGTGCCAAAGTATCCAATTATTCAAGGCGGCATGGCTTTGCGGGTATCTACCGCCCCACTTGCAGCTGCTGTAGCTAATGCCGGTGGAATTGGAGTAATTGGCGCTTCCGCTATGTCAATAAATGAATTAAGAAACGAAATACGAACTGCCAGAAAAAACACCAAAGGTATTATTGGTGTAAACATTATGTTCGCTGTTCGTCAATTTGCAGCGCTTGTGCAATCAGCGATTGAAGAGAAAATTGATTTAATCTTTACCGGAGCAGGATATTCACGGGATATTTTCCGCTGGAGCCAAGAATCGGGCGTTCCGATTGTCCCTATTGTATCGTCTTCGAAACTGGCGAGGATTGCGGAAAAACAAGGTGCGGCGGCAGTTGTGGCTGAAGGGGTCGAAGCAGGAGGGCACCTTGGCACAAACCGTTCAATTGATGAAATACTCCCGGAAATCGTTTCCGCGGTAAAGATACCGGTAATCGCCGCCGGCGGTATTGTGGACGGCAAAGGTATCGCTAAAGTGATTCGGATGGGGGCTAGCGGAGTTCAAATGGCCACCCGCTTTGTACTAAGTGTTGAATGCGCGGTAGCTGAAGCTTTCAAGCAGATGTACTTAAAAGCTACGGCGGACGATGTAGTAATCATATCCAGCCCGGTAGGTATGCCGGGTCGTGCTTTGCGCAACGCTTTTGCGGACAAGATACTAAAAGGCGACGCGCCGGAACCGGATGGATGTGATGGTTGTCTAAAAAATTGCTCCCAGGAGTACTGTATCGTTAAAGCCTTGGAAAACTCACGTATCGGTCAAGTTGATGACGGTGTGGTTTTTGTCGGGCAAAATGTTCATCAAATAAAAAACATTTTGCCTGTGCAAACGATTTTTAATAAACTCATTGACGAATATGAGCAGGAACATGACGGCTGACCCAAAGGTCACACAAGTCGAATTTGTTCTGCTAATTATATATGCTAACCGCTTACCATGACCATAGTCCTATAAATAACATATTATAGGACTATTTACTTTTACAAGTATTTATAATATATGTAAACCAACGAATAAATATTGACTGTCGACTTATTCCCAATACAAGCAATTAATCTGCTTCTAATAGCAACTAGCAACCCACATCATCTGGAAAGGAATGAAATATGATGACTGAAACCATACCGGTTTTCTGCCCCAATACAAAGCGAGAAGTTATCGGTTTGTTAAAGTTAAATCCAAGTATTTACGATAATGATATCAAGCCTGAATATGATCTTATATTATGTACCGGTAAAATTAATGATTGTGACAAGGCAGCATTCAGTTGCCCGCTCTCAAATATTTGCGCTTGTAAGCTGCAATAACCGGGACTAACATAAGCGCAAAAATTTTGTCAGATATATATTATATCTTCATCAAATATTGTCAAAGTTTTCAGCCCGTCCGCGGTTACAACAAAAGTATTTTCAATTCCCACCGCTCCGTCTTGAAAAACGAATTTTGGTTCAATAGCTAATACCATTCCTTCTTCCAGCGGTGTTTTGATACCTGCCGCGACAACCGGCATTTCGTCAAGTTCTAATCCAACGCCATGGCCGATAAATGATACTCTCTCAGGATAACCCATAAAGTGTTCTCCAAAATCACTCGCTTCCGCTATTTCCAACGCTGAATCATAAAGTTCCGCGCACATCACTCCCGGCTTTGCCAGTGTCTTGATTCTCTCTTGAATTTTATATGCGACTGAATAGGCGCGGACTAAGTGGTCCGGCAGTTTACCAATACAAAATATCCTGGTTTGGTCCACGATGTATCCGTCATAAACAAACCCGTAGTCTACCAGTACAGGTTCGTTTTTGCCAATCAACTTATAACCGGCGCTTTGGGGGAAAGAAGGATCCGGTCCCCTACCGCCCGTGGGTCCGTCGAAGTAACTTGATACCGCGAGGTTCGAGCCGGACATTAAATGACCGTAACCAAGTTCCTGGTTAAACCCCCGCAACCTGTGCATACCAATATGACCCCTTTTCCGGCAAGCCGCTTCAACATCCCCTGCCAACTCCAGTTCAGTAATACCTTCCCGAATATTTTCCCTGATAAAACCATATATCTCCTGGTTTAGTCCCGCGGATTCATTGATTATTCCCAATTCATAAGGCGATTTGACCATGCGTAAGGAACGAATATAAGGACTGACATCAATTATTTTCGTTTTTTCAAATAACTTATGATAACGCTGGTATTGGACTACCGGCAGCACATCCAGTTCAAAACCCAAGATGTTAAACGGTCCGTAGCCAAAGGATTTTAAAACAGCCACCATTTCTTTGGGATTTTCAAGATGGATAATGTTTTCTAAGGCTGATTCTTCACTCGCCCGTATAAAACTCCGCTTAACCATCAGAACCGGTAGGCCGTCAGCCGGAATAAACAGATGCGCTCGCTGCATCGTACCGGCGAAATAAAAAACATCGACATTTTGGATAATCATTGCTCCATCAATACCCTGACGCTTTAAAATATCTTGTAAGTTCTTAATTCGCCGTTCAAGCTCAAATTTTGGTGTAATACGCAACGGTAAGCAACCTCCCTTTTTTAACATTAAGGTATTCAGAATTCAGGAGTCAGAATTCAGAATATTTCGGGATGATAATTAATTCTTTATTCTGACTGCTGACTACTGATTACTGACTCCTGATTAGTTATGTAATGCTTGTTATTACAAAGGTTAGCTGGTTTATCACGACCAGAATGAAGGATTTCATCTGATGTATGGAGAATATTTTCATTCAGAATAAATTATACAGCTGTTTTAAGGAGATTGCTATGAAATATGTTATTTTATTGGGTGACGGCATGGCCGACGAACCGGTCGGCGAACTGGCCGGAAAGACGCCTCTACAAGCTGCCGCCACGCCAAATATGGATTACCTGGCGGCTAACGGTGTAATAGGTACAGTCAGGACGGTCCCGGAAGGACTGCCACCTGGCAGTGATGTCGCCAACCTCTCCGTAATGGGTTACGACCCTTGCAAATACTATACCGGACGCTCGCCTCTTGAGGCTGTGAGCATGGGCGTCGACCTGGGGGAAAACGACGTAGCTTTTCGTTGCAACCTGGTCACCTTGTCCGATAATGGCATTTATGAAGAAAAAACAATGATAGACTATAGCTCCGACGAGATCTCCACACTGGAAGCCAAGGAACTGATCGAAGATATCGATAAGCGCCTGAGTAACGACTTTATCCATTTTTACCCCGGCATCAGCTACAGACACCTTTTAGTCTGGAAAGGCGGACCTGTGTCCAGTGACCTTACACCTCCCCATGACATATCAGGCCGGTTTATCACTGAATACCTTCCCAAAGGCGACGGATATGAAACTTTAATTTACTTGATGAAAGAAAGCAATAAGATTTTACCGGAACACCCTGTAAATTTAAGAAGAAAGAAAGAAAAAGGTCTTCGGCCCGCCACTTCCATCTGGCTGTGGGGGCAAGGGAAAAAGCCGGCATTACCTAAATTCATCGACAAATACGGGCTTACAGGCTCAGTGATTTCCGCTGTAGATTTAATTAAAGGGATTGGTATTTGCGCAGGACTGAAAGTAGTTGAAGTGGAAGGCGCCACCGGTAACATACACACCAACTTCCGGGGCAAGGCTCTCGCAGCCCTGGAAGAACTTAGCAAAGGAAAAGATTTCGTTTATATTCATGTTGAAGCGCCGGATGAAGCCGGGCACCGGGGTGAATTGTCAAACAAGGTAAAAGCCATCGAGGAAGTTGATAAGATGCTGGCTGAGTTGCTAAACGGGCTTAGCCAATTCAAAGATTACAGAATAATGCTCCTGCCTGACCACCCCACCCCTATGAGCATTCGCACTCATTCCAGCAGCCCGGTTCCCTTTGTGATATATACAAGTGGAATTAATACTAATAACAAAATCAAGTCCTACAACGAAGAGGCAGCGGAACAAAGCGATTTAATTTTTTCCACAGGACACGAACTCATGGATTATTTTATCCGGCGCAAATAACATTGCAAAAGATTATAACAATATTTATTCATCCAACATCATTTCATAATCTTTAGTTTATGTTAATTGTTAATCAAATATTTGACTGGTGATAAGATCCAGTATACAATAGAAAGCATAGATTAAGTAGAATTGGGGCTGGAATCAATGACTTATGAAGTATATAAACCTACGGCTGAAAAAGAATTCACTATCTCTATTTCAAAAAATCACTTCACCCTAAATAAAAAACTGGCTTTAAAAATGAATATGAGTCATGTCGAGTTATCGTATGATCCCTTAACTAAAACGATAAGAATAAGTCCTTCTACTAATAACAACGGACTAACTGTCAACAGAAATAAGATAGGCGCCAGAGGCTTTTTAAAGCATTTTAACATTCAGTGCAAGGGAAAATATCATATAACTATTGACGAAAACGAAAAGGCGCTTTATATACGTCTGTAATTTTTTTTAATGAATGGATAAAGTAAATATAAAACCAATATTACAAAACCAACTATAGAAAGCCTTGTATTTAAGTATCGGGCAATAATTTGATAATTATGGCCAAAAAACATACCGATCATTAAATATAAGAATCCCCACCCCAAAGCGAAGATGGAATTATAAAAGAGGAAATATACAATTCCAATTCGGCTAACACCCGCCATGTAAGGAGTAAGGTTGCTTAGTCCCGGGAGGAACCTGCCAAAGATAATAAACGCAGGCGCTGACCGGTCCAGCCAGCCCTGGGCTTGTTCGAATCTTTCAGGAGAAATCCGAAGATACTTGCCGCTACGCAAAAAAAATGGCTGCCCTAGTTTTCTGCCGATCAAATAAGCCGCTAATGAACCGGCAGTATAACCGAAAAGTAATGTTAAAAGAGCGCTTAAAAATTTCATGTTGCCCTGGTTGACCATAAAACCTGCAAGAACAACCATTATACCTCCAGGAAAAGGTACACCCATTGCTTCAATTACTACTCCAGCCAACAGACCTCCCAGACCTAGCGCCGACAGATACTCAACGATTAAATCCAACAAAAATATCCCTCCTCCAAGACATATTTATGATGCCCGGAAAAAGGACTTTTTTTCGTGAACTGATAATAAATCCTCTTGCGAAAATTTCACAGAGATAAAATATTGGCCAAGTGATACATCTCAACATCAATTGTTTTAGCCTGGGTCAAGGCATCATCAAGATTAACAGCCGCTATTTCCCCCTTACTCACGCCAACCATCATTTTGGTCGCCCCGTTCATCAACAGCTCTACTGCCCTCGCCCCAAGCCTGCTGGCTAGAATTCTATCCGCGGCCGATGGTGAACCGCCCCGCTGGAGATGCCCTAATATGGTTACTTTTGTATCAATCCCTGTACTTTCTTTTATTTTTCGCCCTACCTCCAAACCACCGGAAGCACCTTCAGCCACGACTATAATGCTATGCAATTTTCCCCTGCGAAATCCTCGCAAGAGCTTTTCGCAAATTTCATCATAACTAAAAGGACGCTCTGGAATCAAGATAGATTCGGCACCCCCGGCCAACCCGGCCGCAAGGGCAATAAAGCCGCTGTGGCGCCCCATCACTTCGATTATAAAGGCACGTTCGTGAGAAGTAGCGGTGTCCCGGATCTTGTTTATCGCCTCGATGGCGGTATTTACCGCTGTATCAAACCCAATAGTTTGATTCGTGCCTGGAATATCGTTGTCAATTGTTGCGGGAACACCTACGACCGGGAGATTGTGTTCAAGATAAAAAGACCTGGCGCCCCGGAAAGATCCGTCACCACCAATAACTATTAGTCCTTGAATGCCAAAGCGCTTAGTATTTTCATATGCTTTAGCCCGGCCCTCCGGAGTTAGAAACTGGTCTGAGCGGGCAGTACGTAAAATAGTTCCCCCTCTTTGAACAATGTCGGCAACCGAACTAAGATTCATCGGCTCCATGTCGGCCTCTATAAAACCGTTAAAACCACGCTTAATCCCAATAACTTCCAGGCCATGGTAAACAGCTTTGCGTACCACCGCCCTGATACATGCATTCATGCCCGGAGCGTCACCACCGCTTGTCAATAACGCCACTCTTTGCATTGAACTATACCTCCATATAGATGAATACTACTACGAATAGCGGTGCAAAATTACAGAATAAGATTTATTTTAAATGGAATTGATAATCTCCAGCGCCTCGTCAACTTCAGATTCAGGTACAAGGATTTCTATTGAACAAGTATTGCTGGCTTGCTGTGGTCCTATAGGCCTTAGTTTAACTAAAAAACCCTCTGCTGTTAAACGTTTCTCTAACTTCTCCGCCTCTTTTTTATTAGGCGCAATATATACCACTGTCCACACATCAAAGCCTCCTAACATTTTAGCCGTCATATGGTTAGTTTTTTCTACCCAGCCGGTCAGTATTCCTCTTTTTCTTTAAAAAAGATATATCCAGAGTATACACCCTGGATATATCTCGTTCAATCAATCACCCGAACTGATTCGGCCATGTCTGGTTAGCAATTCCACCCGGCCTCTTATTTTTATTGCCGAAGTATGCTCTGTAAACTGGGCGATCATAATTTCACCCTCGTCCAGTTTTTCCGAATGATGAAATTTGGTATCCTTACCCCTGGTTAAGCCAATAATAGTAACTCCATTATCGAGAGCTTTAATTACTACATATTCCCCGGTAACAGTACCCCAGATATCTTGCAAAAAAACCACTCCCCGAATTTCCTTTATTTGCAAAGCAATAATAGCATACGTTATTTAGTTTTGGCAAGTATACGTCTATCATTATAGTTCGAGAAGGCTGCGGAATTTTCTTTTTTTTCTTAACGGTGATCTTTCATCTACTGTTTGTTGATTATCCATTAAATCAGGATCATCTATTATTCTTCTGACTTCAACGCCAGTCTTACCGAGTAAATCCACCAGTTTTTTCACAACTGGTTTTGATAAATCAACCCAGTATTCTTCCCCACTTTGATATACTTTTTTTTCTTTCTCAAGATGGAAAAATACAGGGGATTTTCCTTTAAAACTGCTTAAAATCATCTGGACCTGATCCAGCAAAGAGGATGATGCGCTTTCTAGTTTAATATGCACTTCCCCACCCAGATGACTTTCAATAGTAGAAATATCTTCGCAGATTACCTTTACTTCTTCTCCGTTGCCACTGACTTTTCCCTTGATTAATACCGCTTCGTCCACTTTAATAATCAGTTTGTTTGATTCGTAAGGCCGCGGAAAAACCAGTACTTCAACCGTTCCGGTAAGATCCTCCAGGGTTAAAAAAGCCATCATATCCCCTTTGCGAGTATTGATTTTTTTAATACTAGCAATCATCCCACCTAAAATCACCTGACA
>MVQK01000038.1 GCA_002067515.1 Pelotomaculum sp. PtaB.Bin013
TGAGTTTCAGTCAGTAGCTTAAGTTGGCTTTAGCCAAAGGCTGCTTTTTAGCCGGCTTTAGCCGTTTGGCGACTTTCAGTCGCTTAACAACCCACCTGCTTCAGCAGGTGGTAGTTTGAGTAGTGGATAACAAAGATTTAGCACATCAACCATCTGGAATTTAACAACAAATATCGGAACGTGATAAACTCTGACTAGCCCCAAAATATTTTTCGGTGGATCTCTTTTACATTAAAAGTCCTCTTTCTTCCATCAGATCGTTCCAGGTACCTTTTCTTAAATAAAGGCATTATCTCAATAAGTTTATTCCCATGAAATGGATGTTAGAAAAAACTTCTTTCCCACGCTGCCGATCAAAAAGGGGCTTCGCGTTCGACTGCGAAACCCCTTGGTATTATTGAATTTGATGGGAAGTTAGGTGAATATAGATGCAGAAATTATGCAAACAGGTTTCCAAACGCTATTACAAGATTAGGCCGTAATTTCCAATAAAAATGTCCTTGTTGATCTTGCGGCTCCTCTGGCTCGCCATCAAAAATCACATTCCAATATCTCTTCTCTCCGTTTTCATCAATGGGTGGTTCAATTTCATATTTATTATACAAAGCCTTTGCCACTTTTCTGTTGTATGCACAAACACTATTATAATGTATTTTATGATTAGAAGTGCTCATTGCTTCGGCAATTTCACTGGCCGTTGACTTACAGTTATTTTGATTATATACAAATTGAACCATGCGTAATGCGTTATTGTCAAAAATTAATGGATTTTTCAGTGCCTCCTCCCACTGATTTACACTTAGCTGTAAAACATCTTGATAATGCCATAAAGTTGCTTTTCCTCTGTTATCTGTATCCATTTTAACACCTCTGCTTATGTTTATACTTTAGCTAATTACAATATATTGCTGTGCCGAACCGGGCGCAGGACAAACAAATGATGCCGAGCTCATGTGCGGACCAGATCTGAGGCGGGGGCGAAATAGCATGAGATATAACAATTTTGCAGATCATACCGACTAAATTATTTCCGGAACACACTCCGTTGTATCAACCGTGGTCTCATAGTCGCCAAACGAGCGCGGTATATCTGTTTTCGCAGTGATATGCAAAGAGCGCTGTATCATTGCAGAGGTTTCTTTTGGTGTTTTTTCCGCGTGTTTCCACCAGTAAACCCTGCATACTTCGCAGGAACCTTCTGGTCTTGCAGAGGAAGCATCGTTCTCAAACAATGTACATAACGCCTTTTTGAGCTTTTCCGCATCCTCGTCTGTGAAACCGGTCTTCTCCGCAAGCTGGCAATTTATGCTGCCCCGAATGATATACACTCCGAAATTCACATAGTGCTTCATACCCATTGTATCAGATGCTTTGCTATCCTTGCCAGCTTCGCTGTTGACACTTTTTGTGATCTGCATATCCACGATATCAATCGGTGATACGCTGATTGCTTGCTGAACAGATACAGGACCACGGATGCCGATAGATACGTCATCGCCCTTAAATGCAAATACCTGACCGAAGGCACGTACATCAAACCATTCGCGGCAAGCAATCTGCGCACATTTGTCTTTATCAGCTTTTTTACCTTTGTTGATTTCAGCTTTAAATTCCGTGCAGCTGTCTGCACGGTCTTTTAAACTTTTGTTGCCATCATCTGAGCGGTCATCTGACTGGACAAAAATACGCTCGCCAATATCCTGAAGACGATTGCGGAGCTTACGCTTAATTGCCACATCAGAGAAAATACCATACCCGTCATAGTCTTCGCGGGGGCGGTTGCCGTTAAGCGGATCACCATTGATGTTTGCGCGGGTCACAGAGATAATTGCGGCAAAATCGATTTTGTTTTGCAGTATAGCCATTCCTTATTCCTCCTCTTCAATATCGTCTGTTTTGTTTTCCTCCGGATTGGATTTGCCCTTCGGTTGATATGCTTGCAGTACAGTACGCTGGCAGTCATAACCAATGAGATACTTTCCATTCAATGCGTTTTTGGCTTCAAAATCGCCATCGGCAAATAGTCCGGTGATTTCGCCAAACAGGTCTTTATAAAACTTGCGGCTGCCGGGTTTCAGGGAATTCAAATATGGTTTGATGCTGCGCTGGATCATCGGCCATGTACGGAAAGGATTTTGCACAAAGGCCTGCATGTATCTCTCTGCATTTGTGACACGCGTTTCATCTCGTTCATAAGTCCTTCGTTCAATGTCCTCGGCAATTGCCAGTAACCGCCCGTAGAGATAGCTTCTATCGTTTTTGCTTCTGTCGAGTTCCATTTCCAAGATCACTCCTTCCGATTCGTTTCTTTTTTTCTTTTCCCAATACAGTCGCTTCACCAAGGAACAGGCAATGTGAAGGACTTTATTGTAATTGAATTTGACTTCGTAAGCCAACGGATTTGATGCTTTCATGACCGCAGCACGAACCATGTCCCTGGGGATCGCTGCGCCATCAATGATACACGGGCGTAATCTGTCAAAAGCAGATATGAGCATCGGGCACTTGCCGTCGCTGTTTTTGCGCAATTCAATTCGCTTGCTGCTTTTCTCCTTTCCTTGCTCTGTACCGTATACTGCCGTTGCCACATCACGGATGGAAGCCATACCCTCATACCCGTGAAGCTTCTTATCCTTTATATATTCGTGCCTCCAGCAGCAGCTTTCGTGCCACAAACGGATATTGTCAAGATAACGGGAAGAATCAAGTTCCTTGTAGTAAATCATTGCCAGCCGGCCGGGAGTTGCGCTGTCAAGCGTAATGACCATCATTTTTGAGGTATCGCTCAATTTCGAAGCATATCCATCCAACGCCGCATTGAAATCTTCTGCGGAAGCGTAATTTGTATCGGGCTGTGCAGCCTCCTCATCATTAAAAAGCATATCTTCAATTAATTCGGCTTCATCCGTATCTTCCGGCAATGCGGCCATGATGCTGGCAGCACTTTCGTAAAAGCCTGGCATATCATTCAGCGCGCTTTCCCATGTTATCACACAGACACCGTCCCGAGTAAAGCCCTGCCTACGGATGATCCACTTCAAGGCATTATGGGCTTTTTGAGATATTTTGTAGCCAATAGACAACGCTTCGTTGTATCCGGTTTTCTTATCTTTCGTATTGAATCTCCCCCGATAGGAGAAGTTGCTGTCGTCGTTAGCGGAAATCAGTTTTGTACCATCGCCGTCATAACGTATTTTTTTGGGATGAAGAGCGGATGTCCTTGTGATCTCTCCGCTCATATAGCATAAATCTTCGGCAGCCGGAAGCGATGCGTAAAAATCAATGAAGCTTTGCTGAACTGTCTTGTCCAGCCACATTGCACTGTCAAAAGAATTATGCAGATCGCATAAAATGTCCGAAGGTGTAACCTCGTTGTTCATCCTCACGCGAAACCGGACCGTTGCCTTTGGCAGTTCTTCTCCATTGATTTTTTGCCTGCTTGATGCAAATCCCGTTTTATCAAGTAAAAGCACACCGTGTTCTATCAAGTCTCCAGCAACCGTCTTCCTGGATAAGTATTGATAAACGGCGCAGACCTTTGGGTGTGCAAAATCAGATGTACACCATCTATTAAGAAAATCAATGTATTTGGGGAAACAGTCAGCAATATGCTTTCGTGCGTCATCAATCTTCTTTTGCGTGTCGAGTTCAATCTTCACATGGTCAAGAAAATCTCCCGCAACATACTTCAAACTGTCAAACAGCGGGTAAGGCGCTACCGTAGTACTGGTTCGCGACACAGCTTCTTCTGTCGCTGGTGCAATTGTTTCAGAAGGTTCGTCCTTTCCGAGCATACGAGCTTCCAGAAGGTTTCCATCCTGATCCAATGTTATTTCTATGCGCGCCCGAACCGTTGTGTGGCTGAGTGGCAGCAGCATCAGCGAATACAGCTTCCCACCGCGGTTCCACATCTCAATCTCGCCTGCTCGCCATGCGTTTGTATCATAAAGCGCACAAAGCGATGATACCCAACTCATTGACTCACCTCCTCTGGTGTGAACTCGTTAATTCCCAAGAAATTTCCAAGGCCAACCCCAAATGGTTTGATTGACATCTCATGCAGAATGCGTCTGTCTTTGTCCGGAATTTCCTCCGGATGCGGGAATTCAATGATGCCCTTTTTCATGATAACGTGATGGAAACGCACGCTCATATGCCCTTTCTCGGCATCCCGGACAGCTTCGTCTGCGTAGGTGAACCCGTGGAACATATAACCAAGATTCAGTTCAGCAACACTGTCATATGCTCCCGTGCCTTCTCCAAATACACAAGGTTCTACCTGTCCATGGCATTCTCGCGCACCGAGAAAGATATCCCGCCTGCCGCCTCGCTCTATCATTCGGCGGGCAATATTGTGATGCTTGTGCTCATCGCGGTCGGCTGAAAGCTCGGGCCGGTTTTCGTTCCACACAAAATGCGCGCTAACCTGATAACAAACATTTTTGAGATAGGTATAGATCGACAAATCGTTGCCGCCGTTGTAGCTCTTGGTGCGAATTCCTTCAGACGCCGTTTGAATCACATTCATCACGCGAACCGCATCAATGATCCAGATAATCGTAGGCTTCCAGTAGACCGAAGCAAGCACGCCTTTCAGCGCCTCATAGGTTGGTACATAATAGCTTGTCTTCTCGCCCCCAACCCGAGTAACTGGATCAGAGAACAGTGCTCTGTCACCTCTCACAAGAAATTCAACGGTGTTTCTTTTCTTTTCCATAATTGGCACCTCCCTTCATATCAAACGATGAATAACTCCACCGGTATATTGCGTGTTTCATCCACTCCGTATTTACAATCATAGCAAGCCAAGGGGAGAACGAAAACGCCGGCTTCGTTTATTTGCAGCATAGAATAGATTTTCTTTCGTTTATTTTCCCTCAATTGCACCGTGTATCGCTGCAAATGCCGCAATGCTGAACGCTTCTTCTGCAAGGTAGCTGCTGATCGGAGCCTCTGCAGCCATTGCTGAGCATCGTTGTTGTATTCTACAATGATATCGACTTTTCCATCATCATCGATTACGGAAAATGCCTCACCTGCTTCTTTGAATGCTTGCTTTAGCAGAAGCGATCTGGAGCTGCCGTATTGCGCCTTCAGCCGTTTGTAGCCGGAAGGATTTATGGTAAGCAGGTCTATCAAAGTATGTTCAGGATCATATTTGAGCGGATATTCCATTTCCCGTAGCAATGGTTTGAAATATCTTGCATAATACTCATCCATTGCGGGCTTTGACAACGCTCCGCCGGGGTATATCTCCGGATGTGCTTTTATGTTATACAGCAATTCCCGTGTTGCTTCCTGGGCGCTCTTAACATGCCCCAGCGTGCCGATATGTTCATCGCGGATGTTGATGATTGATACCATGCCGCAATCGGTTTCGCGATTGCGATTACAACGTCCTGCTGCCTGCACAATGCTGTCCAGCCCGGTCAGAGAGCGTATCACACGCTCAAATGAAACATCCACGCCGGCTTCTATCAGGGAAGTGCTGACACAAATAATCTTTTTCGATTCATCCTTCCTCTTCAGGCATCTTCGCATCTGCTCCAGCACTTCACCGCGATGTGCCGGACACATATTGGTTGACAGATGAAAAAGGCAATACTCAGCGGCGTTCTCAATCGTATTGCCAATATACTCAAAGATTTTACGCGCGCAAGATTTTGTGTTTACAATTGCAAGCATGGATTTTACATCATGTGCTTGTTCAAGAATAAATCTTGCTGCTTCATCTATGGAAAAGCCATTTTCTTTGATACAATCCACTATTTCTACACGTTTAAATGCTGCGTCATATTTTTCTTCATCCTCAATAATGCTTTTAGGCGGTAAAATGCGATATTTATCGAGCTTGTCCAAAAGCGGCTGTGTTGCCGAGCAAAGAACGACGGATGCTCCGCAGAAATATGCAAGGAAGTTCATTGCGGCATTAAAGAGCTTTAAAACTTTGACGGGTAACGCCTGAATCTCGTCCAGAATAATTACCGAATCGCCAAGCGATTGCATACGTCGCACACTCGATGTTTTTCCCGCAAACAGTGTATTTAAAAATTGCACTGCGGTTGTGGCAATGATTGGCGACTTCGACCAATTTTCAATAAGCAGCTCATACTTCTTTTCATCCTCACTATCATCAGCGCCAAAAACAATATTAGAATGATGTTCAAGGACAGCGTCGGTATCTCCAATATAATTTGATATTTCTGATGCGTTTTGTTCCAAAATAGAATTGAATGGAGCAATATAAAAGACGTGTTTCTTTGCATAACGATTTGCCGTTTGCAATGCATATCTAAGAGAAGACAGTGTTTTTCCTGCGCCGCAGGGAACCACGAGCCGAAATACTCCGCTCTCACCGCCATCAAATTCCATACACCGTTGAGATATCTCTTCCCGGAATTTATCCAAATCGGAGGGTTCTTTTTCACTGCGCATTTTTGCGAGACGCATCTCGCATTGATAAATGTAATCCGACCACATTGGCTTGCATTCATCACAAGACAGCGCTTGAGGTAAATCCACAGCATCTTCAAAACAGGCAGTGTTCTTGCGATCAGCATCAATTAGTATCGAAGTCAGTAAACGCATATACATAGACAAATAGAAGTGCGCAGAACCCACAGCATTGTTTTTTCTCATAAATTCATTGATCCCTGTTTGGATTGCTTTTGCATCATCACACGCGAACAAAAATTCGTTTTTTATGAAGTCCGCACTATAATGATTGCTTACATAGTTTTCAACGTGGTTGAAAGAATCTAAAATCCGCTCTGCGGCTTCGGCAAATACAATGGTGCCGTTTGTCGAAAGACAATCCCGCAAGCCATGGTGACTCATGATAGCAGTACGGATCATTTCAGCAGTCAGTTTTGAGTATAAATCGCTTTGGTTTGCTAATTTATCCACCAGCACTGCACCATGCGTAGAATGTATGACAGAGCCACGAACGACAGCTTCTCCGGCGGCAGCTGCTCTGATATAAGCGTCAAATTCTTGCGTGTTTTTTCCGTCATCGTGATGACGTCCCGCTACCTTTGCCAGATTGCCAAGACCGTACCGCTCGCCTACAGCAGACGCGAGACTGGCAACATTATCATTATGTTTAAAAACACTTTGCTCGGCATGATCTGACTGCCGGATATGAGCAACAAATGAATTTGTTTTTGTATGCATTTTGTCATCCCTTTGCTCAGTTTACATCTTTTAAATTGTACACCAATTACACATTCCCAAAATGTGAAAACTAGGGGCAGGTCACCTGAATCCTTCGCTATGTAATTCCCCATAATTCTGATGCTTCTCATGCTGTGATGTAATTTATAAATCCAATCCTTTATAGGAAAATATTACATATTTCATTATACATCTTAACCGCAATTATACAATGGATTACATCGATAAGTTGGATATTTTATGGAAAAAAGGCGCTATTTGTAATCACAAGAGGAATAACCTATCGAATTGCCACATATTTATTTCAATTAGGGCAAATTTGACATAATTGAAATTGATGTTACTGCACACAGATCCCCCGAATTCGGGGGATTTAAGCTTGCATTTGACCAGATTTATGAAGACTTCCTACGTTGCACTTCCTCGAAAACCTCTTTGCTGATGATAGCTTCGTGGTCATTCTCAATGAGATACATGGGCAGTTTGCCATTATTTTTTACCTGCTTATGAGTCAGGCAATCCTTTACAAAAGTTTTCTGCGACAGCACTGTGCCAATGTACTTCTCGTTAGAGAGAATCCGATCAATGGTGGATGTGCTCCATTCCGTTTTACCAGTTACAGTCTTGATGCCATTCTTTTCAAGATAAGATTTGATCTTACGGCAGCCATTGCCTTTCAAGTATAAGTCATAAATGAGCCGGACGATTTTAGCTTCCTCTTCAACAACAACCAATCTCCCATCTTCATCTTTTGTATAGCCAAGGAAATTTGTATGATTCAACTTGACATTGCCTTTTACAAAGCTCTGTCGGATTCCCCATTTGATATCCGCGCTTCTGGATTCACTTTCATTCTGTGCAACCGCCGCAGCTGCGGTAATGATTTTCCTCATTCGCCAATCTGAGGAATCAAGACCTTCCATTTCAAAATAAATGGTGATTCCCATGCCTACAAGTTCATTAAAACCCTGTAAGAAAGGAAGAGTGTTGCGCCCGAAACGGCTGACTGACTTCGTTATGATGTAGTCTATCTTTCCGGCACGGCAGTCTTTCATCATTCGATTAAATTCCGTCCGGTTGTCAAATCGGGTACCGGAAGCCTGTTCCGCGTAGATTTCCGCAAGCGTCCAGCTAGGATGATTGGTAATGAAATCTATATAGTACCGAACCTGCGCATCCAAGCTGCTCTGCTGTTCTTCATAGGGTGTGCTGACTCTGCAATAAGCGGCAACGCGCAGGCTCTCTTTTTTGTTTGCCGGAATTTCAATAATGTTTTTGTTCATTTAAAATCCACCTTTCTGTTTACAAAATAAAAAGCATGACAGTCAAATGACCATCATGCCAAAGTTTAGAACATAATTTTAGATATAATATGAGAAAAAGCTACGTTTTCTTGTGCAATTCGACAAGTAAATGTAGCTTTTAACATGGCGGAGAGATAGGGATTCGAACCCTAGAGACCGCTCATCACGGCCTACTCGATTTCGAGTTTTGTGGAAGGCGCAACTGTTTCTATTAAACTGTTATAGTTTGCTGTCCCAATTGCACTGATTTCAATGTCAAGGTCTGTGCATCGTTGAAGATCATGGTAATATCCCTGGTTAGGTAGTTGCTCTACTTGCTTCAATTGGTTCGAAATATATTCATGAGTGGCACGTAGGAAAATAACCATCTTTGTAAATTTGGCCCACTCAGTCCTGGGCGAGTAAAGATAACGAAAATGATTGTCTATAAGAGATTGATAGTCAAGAACCGTTGAAAAAATATTTTCAAGAATTTTTTGTGCCACTGCCGAAAGCAATTCGGAGATCGTCGCATGTTCATCTGTATTGAATGTACGTTTTTCCTCAAGAAGAAGTTCTAACGCAGTTAAACCGACACGGTTAAATTCTAGCCGGAACATTCCGCTAATATCGTCAAAAATTGGAATATCATCAGGTGCTTCGGTAAATAATTTCTGATTTAACCTTTGAACAAGATCTTGACCATGAGCGCCCACCAAAAGTTGAATAAATGATGCTGCATAACGCCGAAGATCAGCTGAGTTGGGATTTGTACGTATCACATCAAGAATAGCTGAGTAAAACTCCGAGCCAAAGAAATCAACCCGTTCAGACAGGAGTGGATTCAAGCTCACCGTTTGAGAATATAGACGCGTTCCGTAGGCAGTACCTGTTTCCTGTTCAAAATGTTTAGCTAACCGCTCACGAGTAATACCAAGTTGCTGAAGAGCTATATCTGCTTCACTATCAAACCGATTGATTCTTTGAATAATTTCCTGTTTTCGGTATTCTGTATTCCCTTGTTTTTCCTGGCCTGGTCAAACCGGTTGAGATATATGTTTGCCAGCAAGGGCGAGATGACGCCTCCCTGGGGGCTTCCTATGTCTGTCTCCTCCCAGTGCCCGTCTTTCATGACTC
Source organism: Pelotomaculum sp. PtaB.Bin013 (assembly GCA_002067515.1). Lineage (GTDB taxonomy): Bacteria > Bacillota > Desulfotomaculia > Desulfotomaculales > Pelotomaculaceae > Pelotomaculum_D > Pelotomaculum_D isophthalicicum. The sequence goes on from MVQK01000038.1 coordinate 9,594, forward strand.
CTGCGGTTAGGAATTTCTTGATTAATTTCAACACGCTGCCGTCGCTTATCTTCCGGTTTACTTCTTCCAGTATCAGTTCGTGGTCCAGCCGGTGGCTGGTAGGTCCCGGGCCTCGAACATTATTTAAATGCCTTGTGCCCGGCCCCCCAATCAGAACCCGGCGTGCAGTTTTCCCGCACCGGGCTCCCCAGAGTGCGTCACAGTAAAAAAATTAAACTGTTGGATGAAGAGTTTTAGCGTAGGGTAGTTTGAACCATTCACGGCTTTTGAGATAACACCAGTACATTTTATGCCTTTGACTCCTTCGTCGCAGGCTCCTGGCCCATTGGCGTTCCACTTCCTGGCGAATCCAGTCTAGCTTCGGTTTGCAGTGGTAAAGAGCAAAGTACTGGTAGAACCCATTGAGCATTCTTGTTAGCTGCTTTTGCTGGTCCCTACGCTTCCAATGCATATGCCCTTTTAGCCAGGTATGAACTCGGTCCAGGAATTTCCTGCAACTCTTTACCGTAGGTATTCTAACTAATGCAAATTTACCTTTATTGTCAGTTCCACATACGTGTTTAAAGCCAAGGAAGTCAAAGGTTTCCGGTTTCTCGCCGAATTCCATCTTGCGTTCTCTGGCAAAGCGGCCAAAGATTATTAGACGAGTCTTTTCCGGGGCCAGTTCCAATCCAAACTTACGCATACGTTCCTCTAATAGTATCTGAAAGTTTTCGGCATCCCGTTTGTATTGAAAGCACACCGTATAGTCATCGGCAAAACGAGTTAGATATGCTTCTCCCTGAAACCATTTCTTGCAGCGCTTCTCGAACCAGAGGTCGAGGACGTAGTGCAGGTAAATATTGGCCAGTATTGGGCTGACTGGCCCTCCCTGGGGCGTACCTTCCTCATTGCGCACGACTACTCCGTTTTGCATCACGCCAGCTTTAAGCCATTTCCCTGTCAACTTAATAATGCCAGGGTCAGCTATTCGCTGTTTTATCATTTTCATCAACCACTCATGGTTAATGTGATTGAAATAGCCACGGATGTCTGCTTCAAACACGTGCCTAACTTTCTTTGTCACAATGTGTGACCTAAGTGCCCGTAGTGCCTGATGTGGGCTTCGGCCGGGCCGGAACCCGTATGAAAAGTCCAGGAAATCAGCCTCGAATATGGCTTCGAGAATCCGAGCAACCGCTCTTTGCACCAGTCTGTCCTCTACAGTGGGTATTCCTAATGGTCTGGTCTTTCCCTCACCTTTTGGTATTTCTACGCGCCGTACCGGCGGTGCTTTGTACTGGTTAGCTTTAAGGCGCCCCCAGATATCTAAGACACGACCGTCTAAATCGCGCTCAAACTCTGCTGTAGTCTCTCCATCAACTCCGCTTGCTCCTTTGCGATTCATAAACCGCCATGTCTCTTTAAGAAACTCCGGCGTGATTATGTGTGCCAGGGATGTAAAGCGAAGCTTCGGTTCTAGTTTGGCTTTCGCTGCTATCCTGCTCAGTTGTGTTGACATTCTTATCCTGCCTCTGTGTGTAGAGAATGTTTCCCTGTCAGGTAATCACTCTGTCCCGCCGCTTCCCCTTGTATGTGGCTTTCCCACACTCTGAGTGTAGAGTCGGAGGAGGTGGACATCAATAAGCCTGCCTCCGTCCGCTCGTTCAAACGGATCGTACAGTTTTCCCGTAATCCGCTTTCCTTAACTGATTGTGTTTACGACTTTAACTGAAGGCTTGGAATTAAATGCACAAGATTAACCAATTTATAATGTTCATATAATTCTTTCCTGGGATATTTCTTCCATCCAGTATTCCGCCAGCGCTTGAATTGATGAGACCAAAGCCGCCGGATAATCCACCGGTCTAGTCGATTAAATAATTTACGGACATTGGCTTTGCGATAATAATTCCCCCACCCTCTAATTATAGGGTTTATCCAGTCAATTACTTCTTTCAGGGCTAAAGGTATTCTTCGCTTGGTCTTGGCTCTAATCTGATTCATGAATCTTTTAACGGATTTTTCTTTCGGCACTGCGTAAATGTTTAATTTATTTGGTTCGCTTCCTAGTTTATCTCTAGACAATTTCAAACCTTTACCCTGCTTTATTTTATACCCTAAAAACTCGAAGCCCCATTTGATGTGTATTATTCGGGTCTTCTCTCGATGTAAATTGAGACCTAAGTCTTTTAATATTCGAGTTGCATCTCTTAGAGCATTATAGGCTTCAGCTTTGGTTCGGCATAACACTGTCCAGTCATCGGCCCAGCGGGTCAGATGGTAACCCCGGCGTGTCATCTCGTTATCGAATGGTGTAAGATAGATATTGCTAAGCAGTGGGCTTATGACTCCTCCTTGTGGGGTGCCTTTAGGTGTGGGTAATCTTTTACCTTTTTCAACGTATCCCGCTTTAAGCATTTGTCG
>MVQK01000039.1 GCA_002067515.1 Pelotomaculum sp. PtaB.Bin013
TTTAATGAATCATCTTCGTATGCTATGGGAACAGCATGATGTCTGGACATGGTCAACCATAACAAGCATAGTATTTGGTTTGCCGAATGTTGACGCCGTTGTTGCTAGATTACTTCGTAATCCCGTAGATTTTGAGCATGCGTTACTGCCATTCTACGGAGAAAGGATTGCCGCAAAATTTCGGGATTTGTTAAAAGATCATCTTGTCATTGCCGCAGATCTTGTTAAAGCGGCAAAAGCCGGAGATAATAAGGCAGCGGCAGAAGCTGAAAGAAAATGGTATGCCAATGCTGATGCAATCGCTGTTTTCTTGGGAAGTATCAATCCTTATTGGTCCCAGGAGCAATGGAGAATGATGATGTATCGCCACCTGGCATTGGTTAAAGCAGAAGCAGTTAACATGCTTGCCGGAAAGTATGAGGCCAGCATCGCAGCGTATGACGAAAATGAAATACACACTTTAGGAATGGCTGACGTAATGGCTGAGGGTTTAATTAAGCAGTTCCATATAAATTGAAAGATAGAGTGTAATTTATCATTACTCCCCAAGAAACCTAAGAGCAAGTAGACCACTAATAGTTGTGTTTTTTTTCGTGTATTCTGTCCAAATCCCGTCTCCAAGAAAAGATAGGATAACGCTCAATTACAAGTTGATTTGAGATAGTTATAAAATACTGGCCATTAAAGCCAGTATTTTATAACTATTATCCCTGGGGATAGCGTATTCTTTACCTTTAAGCGATCATACTAAAAGCTCTTAATAACCGCAGATAGTGGTTTGCCTCCCTGAGCGTGTGATCACCTAACAAAGGTAGAATTATGGATCTTATCTTACATGCGAGAATACCCTCTGTACCTTGTCTCTTGAAATCCCTTATTCTTACAGTCGCATTCAGACTTTCCCGTGTAACCTGGGGCAAAAGGTTAATTTGATTATGTATCGCTAGTGCCCTTGCGGTCAGCACATCAAACTCTTTACCAAAATTATTGGCTATTTCAAATAAAACTTCCTCGGTGGGATCTAAGTATCCCCGGATAAATTTTGCATGTTCCGCCATAATCCGATTCCAAAAGGATTCCTGCTCAATTGCAAATGCTGTTATATCAACCATCATTCTTTGCTGTAGTCTCGTGAGCAGAGTTACAAACAATATTGCTTCCCGGCGAATATGGTCAATTAAGAGTGGGTAGTTAAAAGTAAACAGCTTACATGATAAAATACTGTTAAGCACTGTTGTCTTAAAATTAATCAGTTCTTGTGTAACGGTAATCGCCCTCTGGTTGAGATTAGCAACCCGCTGAGCCATCATTTGCGTATTTAATTGTTGCATCCCCTTTGTTAGACCAAGCTCCGCCGTGGTAATACCGGTGTCAATTGGGATGCCGGTGAAAAATTCTGATGCCCTCTCAGCGTTAAGCGTGAACTCGGTGACTATTTCCCCGGATGCCACTGCATCAGGGCTGATAAACCCATTGGCCAGTGATACAGCCTCTTTTAACAAGCCTTCAAACTGCTTCTTAAATGCATCTGCCTGACTGGCCAAGTTTGAACTTACAGGTGTGAATCCTCCTTCCAGGAAGAAGGAGTGTTCTTTCATTATTCTCAAAAAGAACAAGTCTAAATCTAGTGACTGTCTAATAAAGTCATCATTTGTCGGCATCTTTTTATCTCCTTTCTAAATATCAAAAAGCTATTAAATCCATTCTTGTTATTAATCATATGTTTATGCCAGATTATAGGTGAATATCACGGGTCACTAAAACGGTATTCACCCGCATTCGCACCATTTCGGAAATGTAACAAGTCCTTCGAAATGATTCTAGTTTAGTAGATAAGCCAATCAGAAAACAAAAGCGCAGTCCGGTAAGGGGCTGCGCTTATGTAAAAGGAGGTCGATATAGTCGAAACACCACGAAGTTAAGAAGTTATGCTGTTCCGATATGCTTTCCCTCAAAGTCAATCCGGCGCTTCAGATCCTTCATCAACTCTTTAAACTGCACCAGATTCAAAGACTGGGCCCCATCGCTCAGAGCCTGGGCCGGATCGTTGTGGGTTTCAATCATCAATCCGTCGGCCCCTACCGCCACTGCGGCCCGCGCCAGCGGCGCCACCAGGGTTTGGATGCCCGCGGCATGGCTGGGGTCGACAATAACCGGAAGATGAGTTTTCTGCTTGAGCAGTGGAACGGCAGATAGATCCAATGTGTTGCGTGTGGAGGTCTCAAAGGTGCGTATTCCTCTCTCGCAGAGGATAACCTGACTGTTTCCCCCGGACATTATATATTCAGCGCTCATCAGAAGCTCTTCCAACGTATTGGCAAGACCCCTTTTTAGAAGGACAGGTTTATTATAACGCCCCACTTCCCTAAGTAGGTCGAAGTTCTGCATATTTCTGGCGCCGACCTGTATGACGTCAATATCATCGAACAAAGGCAATTGTGTCTGATTCATCACCTCGGTTACAACCGGCAAGCCGGTCTCTCTCTTAGCGGCCAGCAGCAGCTGCAGCCCTTCCTCACCCAGTCCCATAAAGGCGTAAGGTGAAGTGCGCGGTTTAAAGGCGCCGCCCCGAAGCATGGTGGCGCCGCTGGCTTTCACTGACCTGGCTACCTCAATTATCTGCTCTTCGCTTTCCACCGAACAGGGTCCCGCTATTACTTGAAACATTCCATTAACGATCGGCACACCCCCGGCGTTTACCACCGTGTCCTCAGGGTGGACGGTTCTGTTTACTGCTTTGTAGGGTTCGGTAACACGCTTGCCATACTCCACGATGTCGTTCATCTGGACAACGGAGTCCACGTCGATCTTGGCGGTGTTGCCGATCAGGCATATTACCGTGTGTTCTGTGCCGGTGCTTAAAAAAGTTTTAAAGCCCCAGGATTCAATTTTCTGTGTAAAATGATCGATATTATGCTGAGATACACCCGGTTTCAATACAAATACCATATGCCATAAAACCTCCCGTATGAAACTGCCGCTTTGCTCCGCTCTGCCCAGGCGCGGGCGGTATCTGCAATGGTATTATGCTTCATTGGGCCACTTCCACTTCATTGGTTAGCTTGCAAAACTCATCAAGTTTGGCGGCGGCTTTCCCGCTGTCGATCAGTTCCTGCGCCATCCTGACACAGTCTACCACGGTGCAGTTGTCAATGCCGAGATAGAGTGCCATTGTCGCATTGAGCACCACCACATCCCGTTTGGCTCCCTTTTCTTTACCGGTCAGGATGTCCCGGGTAATCCGGGCGTTGTCTTCAGGCGTGCCGCCGGCCAGGTCCTGCAGTTTACAGCGGCTGAACCCATATTGTTCGGGAGTGATATCGTAGCTGGTCAGTTCGCCATGGCGAATTTCACAAACGTGGGTTTCCCCGGTGAGAGTCACCTCGTCCATGCCGTCGTGTCCGCTGACCGCCAAGCCGCGGACCACGCCGAGATTGGCAAGCACCTGCGCAAGCGGCTCCACCAGCGTGCGGTCGTACACACCCATTAGCTGCATGGTGGCTCCCGCCGGATTGGACAGAGGACCCAATACGTTGAAGATGGTACGCACGCCCATCTCCCTGCGTACAGGCGCCGCGTATTTCATGGAAGAATGGTAAACCGGGGCGAACATAAAGCAGATGTTGCTCTGCTCCAGAATTTTTTCACTCTGCTTGGGGGTCAGGTTGAGGTTTATGCCGAGACATTCCAGCACATCAGCCGCGCCGCTTTTGCTTGATACGCCGCGGTTGCCGTGTTTTGCCACCGGAACGCCGCCGGCCGCCACCACAAAGGCGGAAGTGGTGGAAATGTTGAAAGTGCCCGTTTCATCGCCGCCTGTTCCGACAATGTCGATGACATTGCGCACCGGGTTGATCTTCAGCCCTTTTTCGCGCATGACAGTGGCGCAGGCGGTAATCTCTTCCACCGTTTCCCCCTTCATCCGCAGTGCTGCGAGCAGGGCGCCCATCTGCGCCTGGGTGGCTGTTCCTTCCATCATTTCTTTCATAACCGCTTTGGCGGTTTCAAAGTCAAGGTCTTTTCCATTAAGCGCTTCCTGTAATGCTTTCTGGATCATTTTATTTTCCCCCTTAATAATATTTAATAGGTGAATTCGGGTATAAAAAAACCAGAGCCTAAGCAAGCCCTGGTCTTTGCGCATCTTAACCAAGCTCCGCTAAAAGCTAATCTAAACTCATCTCATCTGTCTCAGCTAATATTCAATTATTTAATTAATATAAGCCATGCCCGGGCTTCTGTCAATAGTTTAAACAGCTTAAAACAACTTAAAATGTTTATTGACATGTAATTTATTCTGTGATTATAATTGTTGCAAGGAAAAATTAAGAACAGAAAATTTCTCCGAGCCTTTTTGCCTAAAGGTATATCTCATGGCAAGCAGGCCATTTGGGTATGGCGGGAAACGGTCATGCCTCCCTTATGGAAAGGAGACAATAAGCTGCAGGACCTTATGGTCTGTGAGTAATTATTACGTCTTCCTCCGGAAGTCGTTTTTTATTACCGCTTGTTATTATCCTTTCCGTTTATGGAAAGGTTTTTTATACTCTAGGGATAAGGAAGGAACTGCCGAGTACAATAAAGAAGAATCTTTAGAAATAACTTGAAAAGGTGGTTCTGATAAATGGAAATGTTGCAGATTACTCCGGTGGGGATTGTTCATTCTCCTTACAATGACCCGGCGACAATTCCTGTACAAAACTACAGCGTGACTATCGAAGTTTTCCCCGCGTATGTTCAGGGGCTATGGGGAATTGAAGCGCACTCACACCTGTGGATTTTATCCTGGTTCCACAAGGCGCGGCGCGATCTGTTGCGGACCGTTCCAGGCAGAGTGAATCCGGACGCTCCTGAATACGGCGTATTCGGGCTGAGGGCGGCGGGACGCCCGAATCCTATCGGGCTCTCTTTAGTAGAGTTGGTGAAGGTAGAGGATAACATTCTGCATGTGCGGGGTTTAGATGCAATCGACGGCTCACCCGTTGTTGACATTAAGCCCTATTTTGAACACGATATTATTTTTTCTCCCCGGGCTCCATACATAAGACCAAAAGACAGAGTAATGCGCTACCGGATGCTGTTTAAGCAAGCATATAATCACCACCAGGAAGAATGCCGGGATTTTCAACTTGCCCTTCGCATGGCGATGGTGGCTGTGGATGAGTTTGGCAAGCTTAACTCCCCGGAGCTTAAGGTATCGGTTAAAGGGTCGGGTTGCCTGGCCGACACTATTCAGGGGTTGTCCAGAGCCAGGCTGGCTAACCCGGCCAGGTTTGAATACCAGGAGAGCGCGAAGAGTGTTGTAAACTGGTCGAATGGCACAAAGGGATTATCCATAAGTCTCGTTGGAAACCCGACTGTGGAAGAACTGCTGGACCTTGATAGTACCGATTTCCTGGAAATAAAAGTTTTGGGAAAGGATGGTGGTGTCTATGTCTGAACATGTCCAAATAGCAATATCGGGGGTAGCGTAATGCCTACTAAAACCATCAAGCAAAACCTGGAGTACCGTTTTCCCGAATGGCTCAAGCTAACTGAAGGACTGTTCAATGAAGTCACAGCCTTTTACTTCAGTATAATCAAGGAGCATGATCTGATACTCGGACTAACCAATAAAAAGGCATTAACCGAACTTGAACGGTTGACCCACAAGACCAAAGACAACCCTTCACCGCCATTTCCTTTAAGGTGGGACATACCGGCAATGTTCCGGCGGGCTTGCATAAACACCGCCATTGGGGCAGCCCGGTCATTCTTCTCCAAGCTGAAAAGATGGAAAGATGCCAAAGCCAAGGCCGAAGCCAAAGGGAAAAAGTTCAAATACAGGCCGCCGGTACCGCCCAGAGAGTGGCAACGCAACACTCTGTTTTATGCCGGCCAGTACAAAGGTTACACCGGCAAGGCAATTATGCTGAAGTTGTTCGACGGCAACACCTGGCGCTGGGTGAAGTACCGTTTAACCGGCAGGCGGGTTCAGGACGGCTGGAAGATAGGATGCCCGCATGCGGTTATCAAGAAAAACCGGATTGAGTTGCATTTCCCGGTTGAAAAGGAAAAACCGGCGGTTAAAGCGGTTGCCGAACAAGTTAAAGATCCAAGCCTTAAAATTTGCGCCGTAGATTTAAACATCAGCGACAAGCTGGCGGTTTGCGGTATATTCAAAAGCGACGGCACGCAGGTGGCCGCCCGGTTCATTCGGGGCGGCGATAGCTTAAACGGCCGTAGGAAACGACTTTTGGGCGTTATCGCGACCAAACTCAGTCTTACCGGTTCCATAAACAAGGATGAGCAGGACAATAAGGCGCTGTGGAACAAAGTCCACAACATCGACGATAATGAAGCCCACCGGGTGTCCCGCAGAATACTGGACTTTGCCCTGGAACACGGCGCGAGTATCATCGTGTTTGAATACCTGAACGATTTTAAACCTGAGAAAGGCAAGTACAGCGAGCGGGCCAACTCCAAGCGTTCCTACTGGCTCCGGGGCAGGATATTCCACTACACCAAATACAAAGCCTGGGAGTATGGAATAATCACCAGCCGGGTTAACCCCAAGGACACAAGCCGGTTATGCGCCGGCTGCGGGGCGGAAATAGACCGGCTCGCACCGTTATTCACTTGTAAATGCGGCAAAAAAGGAAGCTCCGATCTAAACATCGTAAGAAATATCGGCAAAAGGTTCTTTTTAAGATACATGGCCTGAGCGGAGACAAACACGAACAAAGCCCTAAAGTCCGAAAGGCAAGGGTGTTCTTGCCCCCCATGAGCTGTAAATCCAAAACGGGAGCAGGAACGGGCTTGGCACCGCCTGGTGTTATCCGTCGCCCACTACGCTCTCAACGCGGTAGAGGCCACGCCTCAATTACTGCGAGCAGCGACTACGCACGGGTGCCCGAAGAAGCCGCGGGGATTTATCCCCCGGAGGAGCAGAGTGTCACAAAGTGCCTGAAATCAGGGCGAGAATTATGTAACAAAAAATAATAACCCTGGCAGGAAATTGTTTTTTGATGTTGAATAATCATATTATATATTTATACAAAATTTATACAAAGGAATTCTCCGAGCCTGGCATACCTAAACAAGCAAGGGTACGGTAGCCAGGCCGTTAGGGTGCGGGTGGGAAACCCCCGTACCTCCCGGTGCGGAAAGGAGAGGTTTTTTAGAAAAAAAGCTTTGTCCTTTTTATCACCGGACAAAGCTTTTATTTTTAACACAGAACACTCTCCGAGCCATATAACCTAAAGCTTTAAAGCCATGGTTTTCGGCCGGCGGGGTGCACCGGGAAACCGGCGTGCCTACCATTGCGAAAAGGAGAGTCCGGGATCCGGCTTACTTTGCCGGGCGAACTTTGTTTTTCGCAAAGCTTGCCCGGCATAATTTTTAGCCGGGTAGTAAGAAATTAATAAGTTAAGTGTCTGGCGCGCTTGGCAATCGAAAGGAATGGCAAAGTGGAGATTTATATATTTTTTGTCCTCGTGGTCTTTTCAGTAGGGTATTTTCTTTACGAGTTATACCGGCGTTGCCGTTACATAAAATTAGGCAGGCCGGAAAACCGTTTTGACCGCCCCCTTGAACGGTGGAAATATTTTCTCACCCATGTCGTCGGCCAAAAGAAAATTATAAATAAACCCTTGTTCGGTATGTTGCACGGGTTTATCATGTGCGGGTTTTGTGTCCTGCTGCCGGGCATTCCCAATATGGTTGCGGAAGGCCTTTTCAAAACCAGCATTCCTTATATAGGAGATAACCCCGGCTACCTTTTCATCAAAGATATTTTCATCGCTTTAATTATCTTCGGGATCGGTGGAAGCTTTTTGCGGAGAGTTGTTAAAAAGCCGGTATGGCTGAAGAATACTCCCGTGGTTTTTGTAATCCTTGGCTTGATCATGGTCATCGCGATAACGGAAGTCATGTTTCACGGAGCCCGACTCGCGCTTGGCGAAGCAGCCGCTTTAAAAGGGGCCGCCCCGCTGGCTTCGGCTGTTTCGAGATTCCTGGCGGTTTTGAATGTAAACGCTGTTCATTCCAGCGGGATGTTTTTCTGGTGGACCCACTACCTGGCTATTTTTTCATTACTGTTTATCGTGCCCCATTCCAAACACCTGCATATGGTGTTCGCCCCTTTTAATACCTACTGGCACTCGCTGGAACCAAAGGGTTCTTTGAGTAAAATCAAATTTGACGACGAAAATGTTAAAACTTACGGGGCGGGCAAACTGGAGGACTTTACCTGGAAGCAGCTTTTTGAAGCTTACGCCTGCGTAAAGTGCGGCCGCTGTGATGAAATCTGCCCCGCCCATCAGAGCGAAGAACCGACAAAACCAAAAAGGTTCAACGGCCGCCTGCGCAATCATATTGAGAAAATAGCCCCGGTGCTTTTAAAACGAAAGGCCAAGAATCCAAAAGCGGCTAAACAAAAAGTGGCGGAAGGTTCAATCTCTTATAAGACTAAAAAGGGCGTCAAGAAGAAAAATCTCATCGGCGACGTCTACGAAGAAGAATTTATTTGGAGCTGCGCCACCTGCGGGGGGTGTATGGAAACCTGCCCGATCTCGATCGAGCATACCTCCAGGCTGTTCGACCTGCGCCGTTATATTGTCTCGTCGGGGAAGAACGTGCCCGAGAAAATCAGGCAAACCATTGCTGGTATTGAAAATTACGGCAACCCCTGGGGTGTCAGCCGCAAAACCGGATGTGACCGGGCAAAAGAATTGGCGATACCAACCCTGGCCGAAAAGCCCGACGCGCAGTACCTTTATTTTATGGGCTGCGCCGGTTCGTTTGATGAGACAGCCGGGAGAGCAACCGCCGCGTTTGTCAATATATTGAAGAAAGCAGGCGTCAGTTTCGCCGTGCTCGGCCGTGACGAATGGTGTTGCGGCGAGACGGCCCGCCGGATGGGAAATGAATACCTGTTTCAAAAGATCGCGCAAAAGAACGTGTCGCTTTTTAACGAATTAAATGTAAAAAATATTTTAACTACCTGTTCCCACTGCTTTAACACTTTGAAAAACGAATATCCCCAGCTCGGGGGGAGATATCAAGTCACCCCCCACTCCGTTTTTTTAGCCGGCCTGCTGCAAGAAGGCAAGTTAAAGCCCGGTAAAAATGTCGATAAGACAATCACCTTTCATGATCCGTGCTATCTGGGCCGTTATAATAATCTTTATAATGAGCCACGGGAAATTCTGAAGACCGTACCGGGTGTCCGCCTGGCCGAAATGCCCCGTTCCAGGGAAAAATCTTTTTGTTGCGGCGCGGGGGGAGGCAGGTTTTGGATGAAGAGCGGGTCCGACAACTTGATCGGCCGAAACAGGGCCGGGGAAGCTCTTTCGACCGGGGCGGAAGTGATCTGCACAGCCTGTTCGTATTGTTTGGCCACTCTTTCTGAACAAATCAAGATTAGAGGCGTTAATAACAATATTAATACCCTGGATATAGCTGAAATCCTGGAGATGAGTCTTTAACTATTTAAATAAATAATTGGTAAAGGAGTGAAAATTAACTTTAATGGAGGCAAGAGAAGTTTTGTCAAAATACGTGAAGGAAACGGGCGGGGCAAAATGCTTTCTCGGAGACGACAGCAGCCGGGAGGACATGCGCGCGGCCGTGGTGCTCGCCACAGCCTGTCCGCTTTACAAAGATGATAATGAAGAGGAAATCTACCTCGAAGGCGTGCTGACCTGCTACAACTGCCGCTACCGCAGGTGGACGCGCCCCGGATTCAGCTGTTTTAAGAACTTTCCAGTCATACTATCGACAATAGATAATTCTTTACAAGCCAAATGAGGTAAGTGTCATGACGTTAAATAAAAAAATAATAATCAGCATTGTTTTGATCATTTTAGCCGTAGCCGGTTCCTACCTGATTGAGAACCTTTCAAAAGAGCAGGGGTTAAAATCGGCCACGGTGATCAAAGTGCAAGAGAACAATAACCTTATCGCTCTCATGGGTGTCGATGTGCTGAAAACGCTAAAAGATCAGGAGTCCCCCGGCGACAAGGATGCTAAAGGGCCGAGCCTGCTGTATGCCATGGGAGCGGCGGGTATCGGCGAGTTCAATAAAGTCGAGGTCAAAGGTGTGGACAACAAATCCGTTTTCCAGGCAAATAAGAACGAGATTACCAGGGACTATGTCTTGTACTTTACGGACCATGGAACCGTAAATTTATGCAAGAAAAATGACTATCAACTTTTCCTTGTTGAGGATGTCAGTGAAATCAACAAAATAAATTGATAAAGAGGTAACTGCGGTGGATGACACAGCAAAAAAAGACCAGGGGGAAAAAGTACCGGTATCGGAAAAATTCATTTTCAGACTCGGCCTGGCGGATGTGCTCAGGCTGACCATGTTCGGGACGCTTATCTCGATCACCAAAGACATAACCAGGCTGCCGCTGCATCTGCCCGGGCACACCAGCATATATTGGATGGGGATTCTGGTTCTGGGCAAGGGGCTGATCCCCAAATTCGGCGCGGGCATAATTATGGGCGTCGTTTCGGGTGTGCTCGCCGTGCTGCTGGGGCTGGGAAAAGAAGGAGTGTTTGTATTTTTCAAATACTTTGTTCCGGGGTTGTTAATCGACTTTCTCGCCCCGGTTTTTTACAACAAGCTCGAAAACCCTTTCGTCGGGGCCATCTGCGGCACGCTGACCAGCCTGTCGAAACTGCTCGCCAACCTCGTCCTGGGGATATTGCTTAAAATGCCGATGGGATTTATCGCCCTGGGTTTGGGGTTCGCTTCAGCCTCCCATGTTTTATTCGGCGCCGCGGGCGGACTGATCGCCGCGGTATTGATCAAACGCCTGAAGCCAAGATTATCCACCTGGGAGTGAATGAACATCATAGAATGAACATTATAGAGCTGATCGACGTCACAAAAGAATACAGCACCGGCAATTCCGGTAAAAAGCGCGCCCTCAAAAACATAAACCTGGCTATCCGGCAAGGCGAGTACGTCGGGCTGATCGGGATGAACGGGTCCGGGAAAACCACCCTCGCGCGTCTCATCAACGGCCTGATTCAGCCCACGGCGGGCAAGGTGTATGTAAATGGGCTGGATACGGCGGACAGGAGTTCCCTTATCGAAATCAGGCGCCAGGTGGGGATGGTCTTTCAAAACCCCGACAACCAGATCATCAGTTCCATCGTGGAAGAAGACGTTGCCTTCGGCGCGGAGAACCTGAGACTCCCTCCCGCTGAAGTAAAAGAGCGAATCGACTGGGCGCTGCGGGCCGTCGGCCTGACGGAACTGCGTCATCACGCCCCGTACTTGCTTTCCGGCGGCCAGAAACAAAAAGTCACCATAGCGTCAGCCCTGGCCATGCGGCCGGCCTGCCTGATCCTGGACGAACCAACATCCATGCTGGACCCGCGCGGCAGGGAAGAACTTATCATAAACTTAAAAGATCTGAATGAAAAACACGGCATCACGATCATCCTGATCTCGCACAACATGGAAGACGTCCTCCACGCCCAACGCCTGATCGTGCTTGATAAAGGCGCCGTTTGTCTTGAAGGAGCGCCGTGGGAGGTTTTCACATCAGATGAAAGCCTCAGGGATACAGGTTTAAAGCCGCCTGAAATCGTCCAGTTGGCAAACGGCCTGAGAAAACGCGGCCATGCAGTCGACAAAAAAATCATCAGCATGCGGCAGATGGTGGAATATATATGTCAATTATAGACGTGAAAAACTTGACCCATACCTACTTGCCCGGCACTCCTTACGAAAAAAAAGCCTTGGACGGCATCACCCTTTCCGTGAACCGGGGCGAGTTCCTGGGCATCGTGGGAGCGAACGGTTCCGGCAAATCAACGCTGATCCAGCACTTTAACGGACTGCTCAGCCCAACCAGCGGGGAA
>MVQK01000040.1 GCA_002067515.1 Pelotomaculum sp. PtaB.Bin013
AGAAAAACGACGGGAGCAAGAGCCGGTATTACCTGGCGGACAATGTCACCATTGACAGGGATGGTGAAAGCCTCCATTTAAGGGATATGGTAATCGGCAGTGAAGTTGAGGCGCAGATTGGTAACGGAAAAGCGAAAAATATTGAGATTATAAACGACGAGGATATCACGGTATCAGGTACGGTAACTTATGTCAGTACCAGCAGTAAGAAAATAACCATTAAGCAACTAAGCGGCAACGAATTTAGCTATTACCTGAGGGATGGCGCCAGTTTGATAGATAATAGCAGCCATAATATCAGCCTTTATGACGTCGATGAAGGCTGGGATGTGCAGCTTGTACTGGTTGGAGGCAAGGTTAGCCGGTTGACCCAGGAATAAAACACAGCCATGCCCACGATCATCGGACGCCTGGGAGGAATGTCCCTTTTCTCCTGGGTTTTTTCCATTTACTTGCTGATTGGTGCGGTAAGCACTCCTATTTATGGCAAATTAGCGGATCTATATGGCCGGCGGCGGGTATATGCCTGGGGCGCCGACATGAGCCGCGATCTTTGTTTTGATTCCTGGGAGGACTAGTCTGAATGAGAATTAAGACGAATGATGCAGATAAAACAAAAGAGCAGCTTATTAATGAATTAGTTGAAATGCGGCAAAAGGTCAACGCGGTGGAAAACTTGCTCAGGCGGACAGAGGAAGAACTCCTCAAGCGGGACAAATTGCTAAAAGGGGTGGCTGACGCGACAAAGCGTCTTTTAGCAGTTGACAATTACATTTCCGCAATAACCGATGCCTTAGCAATCATTGGCGAAGCGGTGGCAGTTGACCGGGTCTATATTTTTGAGAATCACCTGCACCCCGAAACTGGGGAAAAACTTGTTAGCCAACGTTTTGAGTGGTCGCGTGATTCTGTTAAACCGCAAATTGACAACCCGTATTTGCAAAACGCTTCATACGATGCCCAGGGTATGACCCGGTGGTATGTATTGCTCTCAGCCGGAAAATCTATTAGCGGTCCTATCAAAGAGTTTCCAACGGCTGAGCGTGAGTTATTAGAGCAGCAGGAAATACTCTCGTTATTAGTAGTGCCCGTAATCGTAGGCGATAAGTATTGGGGCTTCATCGGCTTTGACGATTGCCACTCGGAGCGCAAGTGGTCAAAAAATGAAGAGTCAATTCTAACGGCTGTGGCGGCGAGTTTCGGAGAAGCGCTGGAACGCCGGCGTGCTGAGGAGGCGCTGCGATTATCAGAGGAACGGTTTTATAAAGCGTTTAATTTTAGTCCTAACCTGATGGCTGTCAGTACATTTGACGGACGCTTCATAGATGTGAACGACAGCTTCCTGCGCGCGACCGGTTACCGGCGTGAGGAGGTCTTAGGCTATACGATATTTGAGCTTAACACCTTGGCAAAGCCGGAAGAAGGCGACAAACTTATCCGGATGTTAAATGAACAAGGCAGGATCAACAATATGGAGACCCATTTCCGCGCAAAAACAGGCGAGGTGCGTGTGGGGTTATATTCCGGTGAAATAATCAGCATAGAAGGTAGAAAATGTATACTGGGCATAATAAACGACATCACCGAACTTAAGAAAATAGAAAAAGAGATGGCTCGCCTCGACCGGCTGCACCTGGTGGGAGAAATGGCCGCCTGTATCGGCCATGAAATCAGGAACCCGATCACCGCGGTGCGCGGTTTTCTGCAATTGTTGAAAAAAAATAAAGAAGATGCTAAAAACAAGGAATACTTCGGCATCATGATCGAAGAGTTGGACAGAACCAATACAATAATTACGGAATTTCTGTCCCTGGCAAAGAACAAGGCAGTGGATTTAAAGGCGCAGAATCTCAATTCCATCATTAAATCTCTGTCTCCGTTACTTGCTGCCGACGCGATGAACTCGAATAAATCTGTTGAAGTTGAACTGGGTGAAATCCCGGACTTGCTTTTGGATGAGAAAGAAATTCGCCAACTCATCCTCAACCTTGCTCGCAACGGGCTGGAGGCAATGTCGTCCGGCGGCAATCTTTATGTCAGAACATACGTGGATAATAATAATAATGAAGTGGTTTTGTCGCTGCGGGATCAGGGCAAAGGGATCGAGCCGGATATACTTGAAAAGATAGGCACTCCTTTTTTCACAACCAAAGATAACGGGACAGGCTTGGGGCTGGCGGTTTGTTATGGTATCGCCGCCAGGCACAAAGCTGCAATAAAGGTGGAAACCTATTCTACGGGAACCACCTTTTATGTTCGGTTCAAGCTGTAATAATATATATATAGCTTTATTTACAAATTGTTTATTCAATAACCATGAGAAAGGGTGGAAAAATGCCCGTTATTATGGTAGTGGACGATGAAAAACATATCTTGGAACTGGTTCGTTTTAACCTGGAACGCGAAGGTTACCAGGTGATATCAGCTGCCGATGGCGCTCAGTGCCTTGAGTTGGCCCGGACGCAGTCTCCTGATTTAATTGTGCTTGATGTCATGCTGCCGGAAATAGACGGCCTTGAAGTATGCCGGGAACTGCGCAAGAATACTAAGACAAAAAATATTCCGATAATAATGCTTAGCGCCAAGGCTGAGGAATTGGACCGTGTTCTCGGGTTGGAAATAGGCGCTGACGATTATGTCACCAAGCCTTTCAGTCCCAGAGAATTGGTAGCCAGGATTAAAGCCAGGCTTCGCAACGTTCGGCATGAAAAAGAACGAAAAAATGAATCGACAAAAAAGTCTCTAATGGATTTTGGACGTCTGGTTATTGATGAAGACCGTTTTGATGTTTATGTTGACGGCATCAAGCAGGAGTTCACCTTAAAAGAATTTGAGCTCTTACGTTTTATGGCCCGCCGGCCGGGAAAAGTGTTCTCGCGGGAACAACTGCTTGAAAGTGTTTGGGGTTACGACTATCTTGGCGATACTCGAACGATTGATGTTCACATTCGTCATATCAGGCAAAAGCTTGAACATCTGCCGGAAGGACCGCGTCTTATTGAGACGGTGCGGGGAGTCGGCTACCGTTTTAAAGAGAACTAAAAACATCTTTTAGGGACCATTGGGCATAAAATAATTGCCTAATCTCACTGAATCTCACTGAGGAGGTTTTGGGCCGTACTAGATTAGAGCTTAATATCTTGGAAAGGGAAAAAAACTATAAGATTGTAGTCTTATTTGGGGCAGGGACAAGCAGGGACTGTTCTAGCTACCCTCAGGGGTAGGGAGAACAGTCCCTGCTTGCTCGATGGGCAGTTTTTGTTCTTTAATCTAATCTTAACAATTGCATAACATTAATCTAACCTGGCATTGCTATGATGTCGTGAGAGGTTCTATATTTATTTTGGTTAGAATACCTCCTTGAGGGGGCAAATGCAGTGGCACAAGCGAAGATATCGGTAAAGAATTTGAACCTGCGCTACGGCGACTTCCATGCGCTGAAAAATGTTAACCTGGAAGTTGAAAAAAACCAGGTTACAGCGCTTATCGGACCGTCCGGCTGTGGCAAATCAACGTTTCTGCGCACTTTGAACAGGATGAACGACCTGATCGAAGGGGTAAGGGTAGATGGGGCGATTCTCCTTGACGGCCAGGATATCTACCGCCCGGAAGAGGATGTGGTAAACCTGCGCAAGAGGATAGGTATGGTTTTTCAGCGCCCCAATCCTTTTCCGATGTCGGTATACGATAACATAGCCTACGGTCCGCGCATTCACGGGACAAAAAACAAGCGCAAACTTGATGAAATTGTGGAAAAGAGTCTGCGCGCCGCGGTTCTCTGGGATGAGGTTCAGGATAGATTGTATAAGTCCGCCCTGGGGCTTTCAGGCGGTCAGCAGCAACGGGTTTGTATAGCCAGGTTGCTGGCGGTGGAACCGGAAGTGCTGCTAATGGATGAGCCTACTTCGGCCTTGGATCCCCTGGCTACCATGAAGATCGAAGAATTGATTCAGGTATTAAAAAACGACTATACAATTATCATTGTGACCCATAACATGCAGCAAGCCGCCCGTGTCTCAGGCGTTACCGCTTTTTTCCTGAGCGGCGACCTGATTGAATACGGCGTCACGGAAACAATATTTACTAAACCCAGCGATAAGCGCACGGAAGATTATATTACCGGCCGCTTCGGCTAGGATAAAAGAGGGGAAAATATCTATGGCTACCAGGACAACCTTTGATCAGGCTTTGAGTGAACTGCAGCAAGATATTTTACAAATGGGTATTTTCGTTGAAGACTCTATCGCCCGGGCGGTGGAGTCACTGGCTAAACAAGATCTAAGTTTAGCTCAGAGTGTTATTGACGGGGATGTCCAGATCGATGATCAGGAAATGCTGATCGAGGACAAGTGTTTGAAGTTGATCGCCACCCAGCAGCCGTTGGCAAAGGACTTGCGACGTATCGCAGCGGGGCTCATGATCATCACCGACCTGGAGCGGATGGGTGACTTAGCGTGTGACATTGCTAAGATAGCCAGGCGTATAGCGGATCAACCGCTGATTAAGCCGCTGATCGATATTCCCCGGATGGCGCAATTGGCTCAGACTATGGTGAAAGAGGCGCTCGACGCCTATGTGCGTGAGGACGTTGAACTGGCTTTGAAAATGGCGGCGGACGATGAACTGGTAGACAGCCTGCACAACCAGGTTTTTCGCGAATTGCTGGTGTATATGATGGAGAACCCCAAGATCATCAATCAAGCCACCGCTCTCTTGTTCGCCAGCCGTCATCTGGAGCGGATAGCCGACCACGCCACCAACATCGGCGAACGGATTGTCTACCTTGTGACCGGCGAACGTAAAGAACTGAATTGACCAGGCGTCAGAAAAGATATTACGAAGACGGGATCCTCGAAGCTGAAGTGAGGTAGCAAAAGAATGTCAACGTTAATTCTAAAGATAAATAGTCTTATGAAAAATAATTTTACAAAAAGGTTAGGAAATCTTGCCGGTAATGAATTGCTGGGCAAAAGCCTGGCTACCGGGGCGGCGCTGATAGCCATTGTTTCCACTGTCACCATTGTTGTTTTTATTTCAATAAAGGGATTGTCAACTTTCACAGTTTACGGTGTAAGCGTTAAAGAGTTTTTATTCTCGGCCAATTGGCTGCCGGACCGCCTGCCGGCGGAAGGCGGCCCGCAAGTGGGTGTGCTGGCTTTTATATTCGGCTCGGTTATCGTCTCGATGCTGGCTGTTTTGTTAAGCGGCCCCTTAAGCATCACATGCGCCGTGTTCATTGTAGAAATCGCGCCTTTCTGGGGGCAGCGCTTCTTGCAGCCGGCTATTGAGCTGCTGGCCGGCATCCCTTCGGTTGTTTACGGATATATTGGCTTAAGCGTGCTGGTCCCCTTTATCCGCGACAATGTCGGTGGCCTGGGCTTTAGTGTCCTGGCTGGCTTTTTGGTGCTGTCCGTGATGATCTTGCCAACGATAGTCAGCATTTTGACCGACAGCTTGAAGTCGCTGCCGCGTGAGTACAAGGAGGCTGCCTTGGCCTTGGGTTCCACGCGCTGGCAGGCTATCCGACTGGTGCTCATTCCGGCCGCGCGTTCCGGTCTGGTCACCGGTGTCGTTCTCGGCCTAGCCAGGGCTTTTGGCGAAGCGCTGGCCGTCCAGATGGTTATCGGCAATACAAGGAAAATTCCAACGTCCATTCTGGATCCCGTGATCACCTTGACAAGCGCCATCACAATGGATATGGGCAACACTCCCATGGGTTCCCTTTGGAACAACACCCTCTGGTCAATGGGTCTGTTTCTCCTGATAATGTCGTTCTTTTTTATTCTGGTTGTCCGTTACGGAGTGAGGAAGGGAGGGATAACCAGGTGAATTCCCGTATTGCCGACAGAATCGCAACTCTCGTATTCTGGGCCGGCGCGCTGCTGGTGATCGTTATTCTTGGCGCGATGATTGTGTATATTCTCTACCACGGTGGCAAGTACATCAGTTGGGATTTCTTGATAAAACCGCCGCAAGTGGTTCGCGCCGGGGGCGGGATTGGGCCGCAGATCTTTAACTCTTTCTACCTGCTCTTTTTATCTATGGTTGTTACAGTTCCCGTGGGCATGCTTGGCGGGATTTATCTGGCTGAATACGCCAGGAACAACAAGTTGACGGAAGCGATCAGGCTGTCCATCGAAACGTTGAATTCGCTGCCTTCAATCGTGGTCGGTCTTTTCGGGCTGTTGGCATTCGTCAACATGACCGGTTGGGGTTACTCGCTCATTTCCGGGGCGTTAGCCCTGACTGTAATCAATCTGCCGCTGATGGTCCGGATTACTGAGGAATCTATCCACGGTGTGCCGGACAGCCTGCGCGAGGCGAGCCTGGCCCTGGGCGCCAACCACTGGCAGACAATCTGCCGGGTAGTATTGCCCAGCGCCTTCCCCGGTTTGGTCAGCGGCGCGATTATCACCTCAGGCAGAGTATTCGGCGAGGCCGCCGCGCTGTTGTTTACCGCCGGCATGTCCAGCCCGGCTCTGGACTTCACTCAGTGGAATATCTTTAATCCCGCTTCGCCCTTGAACCCCTTTCGCCCGGCGGAAACCCTGGCGGTGCATATCTGGAAGGTCAACACGGAGGGTCTCATCCCGGACTTGAGAAGAGTCGCGGACGGTTCCGCAGCGGTGCTGATCCTGGTGGTGCTTGGCTTTAATTTGGCGGCCCGCTGGCTGGGCAGAAAAATATACCGTCAAATGACGGCGACGTAGGATTGAATGGGTTTTCGGTGTTATACCTTGAATTTACCCACCAAGTCATCCAAATCGCAGGATAGTCTTGACAAAGATTCAGCCGACGCCGATACTTCCCCCATGGTTGCGGTTTGCTCTTGAGTCGCGGCGGCTATGTTTTGCATGCCGGCCGACATTTCTTCCATCGCCGCCGCCACATCCTGAATCTGAGAGGTTAAGCTGTGCACGGCGCCGATAATAACTCTAAAGTTTCCCCCAACCTCTTGAACGACTTTTATGCCTGCTTCAACTTCTTTACTGCCAAGGGACATGCTTTCAACTGATTGTTCCGTTAAAGCCCGCATGGAACTAATCAAGCTGTTTATTTGTTTTGCGGCGCTCGCGCTCTGAGCGGCCAGTTTCCTCACTTCATCAGCCACCACAGCGAATCCCCGGCCGTGTTCACCTGCCCGGGCTGCCTCGATGGCCGCGTTCAAAGCCAGCAGGTTGGTCTGGCCGGCGATATTTGTGATCAGCCCGATAATTTGGCTGATTTCTTTGGATTTTAAATTCAGTTCGTCTATTGCCCTGGAAACAACCACAGCGGTATCGGCTATATTTTGCATTTGTCCGGTAATCCTCAACACTCCCTTGTTCCCCTCGTTGGCATGGCCGGAGGCGGATTCTGAAGCCTCTGCTATGTTTTGCATATTAGCGGTTACCTGCTCAACAGCAGCAGTAATTTCACTCAAAGTGGAGGCGGTTTCACTGGCGCCCGCGGCAGTTTGCCGCGCGCTGGAGTTTAACTGCCGGGAAGTTCCGGCGACCTTAACGGCGGTTTCTTTTACCTCCGAGATAATCTCTCTCAGGTTGCCAAGGAACTCGTTGACGGAACGGGCTAGCTCACCTGTCTCATCCTTGCTTTGAATATGGATCGACTGGGTCAGGTCGCCGCCTTGTTCCGCCAATAAGCTGATTTCTTTATTGAGAAAGCGAATGGGTTTGACAATTTTGTTTGCCAGGGCAACCGCGATAAATGCCGATATGAGCAGGATGAGCAGGGTTAAAATGACTGCCATGGCAGCCAGGGATCTAAGTGAGGATGAAAGATCGGCAAGAGGACTTGTTATGGCAAGAGACCAATTGGTGCTTGGTACCGGCGCGTAGGCCAGGAACTCATCCACTCCATTATCAAGGCAGCGGGTGACCCCGCTTTCCCCTTTAGTCATTTTTTGCGCTGCTGTGATTAAATTTGGATGGAGGCTATTGTCTTTCAGCAGATTAAGTTTCATAATCGAATCCTTATTCGGGTGGGTTATGCATAAACCATCACCCTGCACCATAATGGCATAGCCGGTCTTGCCAATTTTAATCGAAGATATTTCTTGAACAATTTCATCTATCGGCAGCGTTCCTAAAACAAGACCGGTGACCCGGTAATCCTTTTTAATGGGAGCGGCGGCTACAACGACCAACTTTCCTGTTACTCTTGACATAAGGGGATCAGAGATTACCGCCTGACCGGTGCTTAGCGTCTGCTTATAATAATCCCTGTCACTAACATTGCCCGTAGTGCCATCAGCCGAATAATAGTCCCCTTTTCCATCAACTATTAACAACGACTCATAATTTTTGAGTCGTTTTAGCTCGTCATTAAAATATGAGAGAATCAAACTGCGATTTCCCCCGGCTATAACAGGGGAATTAGCCAAAGTAATCATCTCGGTTTTGTGTTGCTCCAACCAAAGGCTAACCTCTTTGCCGTAAGCTGCGGACAGGGAATTGAGATCCTGTTTCGTATTGCTAATTAAAGCCTGCCGTGCTTTGTAATAACTGAGATAAGACAGAGCGCCAAGAGCTGTTGCCAGAACGAAGAAAATTATTACCATTAACTTAAGCTTAATGCTAGTTGCCAATACCATAATAAATTTCTCCCATCTAATTTCCCCACCGGCATATAATAGGTTCGGTACCTTAATTTGCTATTTTAGGATATGTCGGTAGCGTTGCAAAGGTGCTTCCTCATGAGAGCAAAATATCGATCATCATAGAAACAGGTCAAATGATTCACTTAAAGGAATAAAAATATCATTATAACGGGGTAATGGGATTTGCGCTTTAGTTCATTAGTCAGTAATATATAAACTATTGGAATAATTCACGCTTAAATGGTAATATTTGTAATTTTATGGTATATAATAGTTTATTTTTTGGAGATCGAAGGAAATTAGTAATGTATGCAGAAATAGTTGACGAGGATGAATAAATTATGCGCAAGGTCGGTGTATCTGATCTCAAACCGGGAATGAAACTCAGCCGCACTATTTACAATAGCAGAGGTGAAGAGCTGTTAAAAAACGGTGTTGCGCTTACTGACGCATATATTCAACTGTTAATCAAACTGGAATTACCTTTTGTCTGGGTGGACGATGGATTACCTTTTAAGATGCCTGAAGCAAATGACGTGATAAAGCGGCAAACTCGTGTAGCGGCAGTTCGCCAGATCAAGAATGTCCTGCTGGAAGCAAAGGAATCCGGCCGGCTGGTGATTGAGCCGCAATCGCTTTATACCACTGTAGGGGAGTTTACCGAGCAGCTTTTATCCAATAAAAATTTGATTTTTAATCTGGTTGACTTGCGTTCACAAGATGACTATACTTTTGCGCACTCAGTAAATGTATGCATTTTAACGCTAATGACCGGGATAACTTTAGGATATGGTCATAACGAACTGGCGTTTCTTGGTGTAGGGGCGTTATTGCATGACCTCGGCAAGGTCAAAATACCGGATAAAATCCTGAATAAACCAGGTGGCTTGACCGCGGAGGAATTTGAAGTTATGAAGAAACATACGGTTTTTGGATATGAACTAATCCGTGAAGCGGGAAATCTGGATGAAATTAATGCTGTAATGGCTCTTCAGCACCATGAAAACTACGACGGTTCAGGCTATCCCAAGGGACTAAAGGACGAGCAAATTAACGAATATGCCCAGATCGTGGCCATTGCCGACAGGTTCGACGCGATAACCGCGAACAGGGTTTACCGGAAGGCTTTCCCCCCTGTCGAAGCTTACGAAATGTGTGAGGCTTCGGTTAACTATTTTGTCAAGGAATCTGTCGCAAAGGCGTTTATGTATAACATTGCCGCTTACCCCGCCGGCACTATCGTTGAGCTGAATAACGGCATGGCTGGCGTAGCGGCCGATACACCAAAAGGTAATTCGCTTTTTCCCATGGTTCATGTTTATTTTGATGAAAAAAAACGGCTGTTGCCCAAGCAAATTGAATTGCCTTTATATAAAGAGAAGGGACTCTTTATTGTCAGGGTGTTGCATGGTGAGGAGGCAAGCCGGTGGAAAGGCTTTTCTCCTAGTTGATAGATAGATTCGGAGGGAATAAAGCTGTGTTGTTTATGTGGGAGGATAGAAAATGACGGTTGAGCAGTGGATAAAGATAAATCAGAGCATCAGGGTATCCCGCGACATGAAAGAACCGGACTGGTTTGACTCAAATATCCAGGATGTCCAAAAAGGGAAATTTTACATAACCATACCCTACCAGAAAGCCAACCCGTTAATCCTGAGCAAGGGTGACCGGGTAATTGTAAATATTGTTTTGCAGGGGGCAAGAATTGAATTTATAAGCGCTATGCTCGGGCGGCGGGTAGACAACATACCGCTCTATTCCTTATCCTGGCCGGACGACTATAACCGCGTTCAGGATCGCAAGTTTGTAAGGCTGCCTGTTATCATGGACATTTTTTACGCTGAGGTGCCAAAAGAAGGTGAAAGCCCGCGGTATATTAAATCTTCCGTGCAGGACATCAGCGGCGGCGGTGTCAGAATGCTGGTAAAAAACATATACGAGGCCGGTACCGCTTTACTGATGAAATTTAATCTGCTGCTGGGCGATAAATCAGAAGAAATCGCTGTTTCCGGCAAAGTGGTGCGTTCTGGTAAAATAAGCGCCACCGCGATCAGCGCGGCGGTGGAATTTACCAATATCACCAACAGGCAGCAGGACATTATCGTACGCTTTATATTAAATAGGCTTGCTAAAAGCCGGAAGCCCCGCTGATAATGGAAAAGATGAAAGCCGCCGGGTCTTTCAACCGGGCGGCTTTTCCATACATGAATATTTTACTCTTCCTGCCGCCGCTCACCAGCTACCGCTTCGGCCAATCTGGCAATACTGGCGGTCAGAGCTTCCAGCTTGCCCTCGATGCGCACCAGCAGGTATGCGGCTACGGCTATGGGAAATCCAACGTTGCCCACTGCCTGCAGGATAGTTTCCAGTTAAATCACCCCTTTTAATTAGATGCGGCGGGGGACCTGCCCCCACCTTTATATGAACGCCCGGATTCTAGGCGGGCGGGTCATACAGATCGTTTGTGGTGTTGCTGATAACCCTGATGTCCTGCTTGGCGACAATGTCTCCGCCCGTGCTGGTAAAGATGTTCCGGGCGATAACCAAGTCCATGGCTGTCTCGATTTCTGCCGCAGTCAAGTTTTCCTTGGGATTGTCCAAGGTAATGGTAACGTTTTTACCTTCCTGGTTGCGGAAAACCATGCGCAGGGTCTGGTCAGTCGTAGTAGCCAATCCGTTTACCGGTTTCCAAAATATATATGAACTATTAGTTCGAATATATCCCCCGTCCGACTACACGGGAGGCAGTTGCGTTTTTCAACATGTCTGAAAGCTCTATGCCGGGCATGCCGGTGACACTTGGACGCCCTGTTTGACGGGCAACTGCCGGAAACCTTCTCCTTTCTTCGTTATTTTGTTGATTAGTTGTGATGTTTATCAATCAATCACAATTGCCGGATACTGATCCGGTTTATCTAAGCCTGAACCAGTTGGGCGTTGTCGACGCGCGAAATGCCGTTCAGCGGGTACTGCTGCAGGGCGGCCAGCGCTGCCGCGACGTCATACAGATCCTGGTCGGACGCTGTGGATTTGACGTTGGCCAGGTTCTTGTTACGGATAACCGGGTTGCCGCTGGCGCTGACACCCACGCGTAGTTCCAGCCTGAGTGTTGAAGCGGCGGGGACCTTG
>MVQK01000041.1 GCA_002067515.1 Pelotomaculum sp. PtaB.Bin013
GAGGCGGACGCCGTTTTCTCAATGCTGATGGGCGACCGTGTGGAGCCGCGGCGTGACTTTATCCTGGAAAACGCTTTGGATGTAAGAAACTTGGATATATAAGGTGTTGTTCCAAAAGTGAATATCTCTTAGAAGTGAGACCCCTGCATGTACGCAGGGGTTTTATTTAATTAAAATAAGGTTGAATGAAAATTTTAAGAAAGACCTGAAAAAATTAAGAATTATCGATATAATATCTTTGTTATCTTTTAATCCACTTAAGCGGGATTTTTATTCAAAAATTATATAAAAAATTAAGCTTTATTTTTTAAGATATTGAAATTTAAATAAAAACAACATGTATAAGTATTATTCCACCTTATTAATACTTGACAGTATTGATTTGTTGTGGTAGTAATGTTAAAATTTAATAGAAGAATATTAGATTTCTGTAGATGTATTGTTGACTTAATGATTACAAAAATTTAAGATCACCAAAGATTTTTTATATAATTAAAGTTGACAATTAGTTATTTGACTAATTGTCAACTTGGGCGGTAATTAAATGACGTTAGGAACAATAATTAGAAAAGCCCGCGAAGAAAAAAAGCTCACTCAAACGGAGCTCGGAATAAAAATAGGGGTATCAAAATATGAAATAAGTCGATATGAAAACGATAGCAGAGTTCCTAGGGCAAAAAAAATTCGTACCCTCGCAGAGTCTTTGGGTATAAATATTGAGGATTTGCTCGAGTCATTAATTGAAATTGACGATTTGATAAAATGGGGTCGAGTCTATGGCAGGCCACGGGAATTTGTTTACATACCAATGTATCAAAATAGAATTAATTCTGATGATGTTAGTTATACTTTAGAATCACTTGGAGCGGTCGTTGCTGCAGGAGCTAATTTGTCCAAGGGTCAATACATATGGGTAGCAAATGTAGAGGGCTGCAGATGGATAAAACGCGGTACTCGACTTCTTGTGTATAAGACGAGTAAAGTGTGTAAGGGTGATTTAGCGGCTTTTTTGCTCTGTGACGACTGGATTTGGGTCGGTGAAGTGACAGAATTAAACGGTGAACTTCATTTGTGTTTTATTTTTAACGGAGAAGAGGAGTTTTTAAATATTGAACGGGTTCGCCTTCTGGGTAAGATAGTACATTTGGCGTTAGACCTATAGAGGCCTCGTTAATTGATATGAGATAAATAGTAGTCAGAGAGGATTTTTTTACTTGCGGTAGGATAGATCTAAGGAATGCTCTACTTTTTACCGGTAATTAAATAAAAACTAAAATTAATAATAAAAACCCCTTCCCATAAACGAACATATGTTCTATAATTATATAAAAGACTTTATGCCGGAAAAAGTTTAGAAGCTTTAGGCGTCATCCTAACGGCAACCCAAAGAGGTGTTTTTAAGTGTGACAAACGTAATAGACAAATGGCCAATAGCAGGAGTGCTACTTTACAAGAAGCAAAAAAGTGAAATTGCTAATCTCCTGTTAAAATTTTTTCAATTAAAAAGTGCGCTTTCTGATATTAAAGGAATCGAAGGAGAAGAGAGTATTGCGAGCATTGTACCAACTCATCTGAGAGAGAATGAAGATATTTGGCTTTGTTTGTTTTTAACTGACCAACCAAATGAAGTACTCGTCGTTCCGTTAAACTGTATTAAAAACTCAAACAGTCAACTCTTGGATAGCGAACTAAATTATGATTTAAAAAATATTAGGGGTAAGATTACCCAGCCGTGGACTCCTTTATCCGGTTATAATAACTACACTTTTTCTAGCCGTAATAAGGGATTGACGCCACGTGCTCAGGTTATATGTTTAAGTCGCTCAATCACTGAAATAAATTTTTTTCATGACGTGTATGTTAAGAAAGAAAACCAGAAAGCTGTCGATGACAGTATTAAAATTTTCTTCGGCGGAACGGAAAAAACTCAACGTTGGAGAGAAGAATTATTGTCTAAAGCCCTAGAAAATTTAGGAGACCTGCAATTTGAAAGGGCTATAGAAGAATTTGAAGAGAAATTGCTCAATGAAAACTAGTCACTATTCGAATCTACTCAAAGACTTCCTGATAACGGTATTATCTTGCCTAGCATAGTAGAAGACTTAGGAAATGTGATGGACGAAGAAACAAAAAAATTTTTGGTGTCGTCGAAGAATGTCGAGATCTTTGCTTCGAAAAATTTAATCAAGGAGTTTGACTATTCGCTTCCGGGAAGTGGCGTTTGGAAAGCTATAGAGAGAGAATTAAACGCGTCAATAATTTGTCACCTGCGAAGAAGTCGAAACATAGTTAACGACGATCCGTGGGTCACTTTAAGACATCACTCGGAGGAAGTTAACATATTCACGAATGCAAAGGGACGCAAAGTTAACTTAAATAGGCGAGAAAAGTCGGGATCGCCACAGTTAGGAGGCGTCATGTTGGGCGAAATCGCACATATATTACTGTTTGGCGATCACAATGGCGTAAACGATGACTTTGACGCTGTCGGGCTAACGCCCGAAATGGTTGAATTCCTTATGTGTGAATTGCCCAAAAATATTATAAAAGTCAGCAGCTTTAGAAATAAAAATGCTCACATTTCAGCTATGTCTAAAAAAGATTATTTCCATCTTTCAAAACTAGTTCTCGGTGATGAAGATGAACCAAAAAAATCTTTGTTGGGCAGAATCCTTTCTCTTAAGCAAGAGCTTTCTAGTATACGTTAAGCCGCTGATAAAATCAAGAGGAGAAACTGTTCCACGTTTTATGAAATCTGACTTTTATTGATTTCAATGAATGCGCAAAGGTTTTTCATCGGGCAACGAAGGCATTTCGGTTTACTAAAAGTACAAACGAGGGCGGCAAAGTCTAAAAGAGCCCAGTTAAACTCGCGAAAATTCTTTTTTGGCAAAAGTTTTCGCGAAGCTTCCCAAAGCACGGAATATCTGCGTGTACCTGTAAGGCCATGAGATATTCCGAAGAATCTGGACAAAATTCTTTCTACATTAGTGTCTAAAATCGCTTCTCTCTTGCCGTACGCGAAACATAGAACGGCGGAGGCTGTGTACGGGCCAACTCCAGGTAAATTTAGGATGGCCTTCTTGTCAGTCGGCGGTTTACCGCCATATTCTGCAACTAAAACTCTAGCGAATTCTTTAATAAGTTTAGCTCTTTTTACCAAACCCAAGGGATATATTATTTTTTCTATATCGTCTGTTTGAGCATCTGCTAAAGCCTGTGCTGTGGGTTATTTTTCTATCATGACGCGATATGCGTGGACTGCTTTGTAAGCTGCAGTCTTTTGCAGAAGTAGTTCCGACAAAATGACCTCATAAGAGTTTAGCGTTTTTCTCCACGGGAAATCTCGTTTGCTTTTTTGCCACCATTTTCGAAGTCTGACCTGAAACGCGCGTTTTTTTGGTAAATCTAGCATCTTATCTTACTCACCACCTAACAGTACCTAATCAAAATAGTAGCACATATATTTCATTTTGTGAGAGGAGAACTAAAAAAAATGGTTCGGTGTTTAACAAATCGGATATTAAAAAAGAAACCAACGGTTCTTAGTATGTTCAGTGGTTGTGGAGGTCTTGACCTCGGATTTGTCCAAGCTGGCTTCGACATCGTATGGGCTAACGACATTAATCCGGATGCTTGCTTAACTTATCGCCAAAACATCGGAAAGATCAACGAAGGTGACATTTTTACGTTTAACATACCAGAAATAGATGGCCTGGACGTGCTGACAGCTGGATTCCCGTGCCAGCCGTTTTCGAACGCTGGGAAGAGATTAGGTGTTAACGACTCTAGGGGGCGGCTCTTCGAAGTATGCCTCCGGTACGTTGACGTATTGCGACCAAAGATAGTGATGTTTGAAAACGTGCGTGGATTGTTAACCATACGAAATCAAAACGGCGTTAGACTTATCGAGGATATCTGCTCCAGTTTAACTGACAGCGGTTATGAGGTGCATTTTAAACTGGTTAACGCGGCAAGCTACGGAGTTCCGCAAAACAGACTAAGAATAATCATTGTAGCTGTAGCGAAAAACTTCAAAGAACGAGATTTCCGTTTCCCCTCGCCTGTAATCGGAGCGGATTTGACCCTGGGGTCTTGCCTTAATGTTTCACCTGAAACCCCAAACCAAAATGATCTTTTAAAACTAAACCCCCAAGCGGTGTATCTTGGAAGCCTAGTTCCAGAAGGTGGATCTTGGAAGGACATTCCATACGACTTGTTGCCGGATCGGCTAAAAAGGATTAGGGACAACATGAGAAAATATCGTTGGCCAAATTTTTACAGAAGGTTTGCGCGAAACGAAGTGGCTGGAACAGTTACTGCAGCATTTAAGCCGGAAAACGCCGGCGTCTGGCATCCCATCGAAGACCGTGTGCTATCGGCACGTGAGATTGCAAGAATACAGTCTTTTCCGGATACATTTGTATTCCGAGGTAGCAGTGTGAAAGCAATCTACGAGATGATAGGCAATGCTGTTGCGCCAAGGCTAGCTAAAGCGTTTGCCGATATGTTTTTACATATTTTAGAGGGTCGCCAAGAAATGATTGGAGCGCCTCTTATACAATATTCAAAATTGAATTTAAATAAGAAGCCAATTAGGCCTGGAGACCCCGAGATATTATTTGACTACCCGCCAGAAAAAAGAAACGTTAAAGAGTTAATCCGTTATGAGAATCTGGAACTAAATTTCGAAGTTGTAGGTGAAGCTTAATGACTCTTTTATATTTTTCCAGCGAAACCATATTAAATAACTTTAAGTCTTTAAATCTTAGAGAAGAGCAAAGATATGGAAAGACGAATCTTGAACGGACAACGGCTTTCGGTGCTTTTTTTTCTTTGGACATAACTCAGAAAATAGTTGGAAATTCGGTAGTAGACCTACACCCGAAACGTTCGAGAGATGGGCGAATTACACCACGAAAAATTATGACCGCCAAATACGTAGATCTGTTCATGCCATCTCTTAGACAAGAAGACAAAGATTTAGTAGTGAGGGAATTTGGCGTCACACATGTCGATGGGGAAAATGCTAGGAGCTTTTTAAGTAAGGCTTTTAGTAGCAATTTCTTGACACAACCTTTAAAAAAAGCTTCTGTCGCGGCCAGCCCGATACCATATCCTAGTAGCCGCCCGGCTCCAATTATGATTTTGGGTGTTGGTCCTGATAAGTGGAGTGCAGGGAAGCATCCGAATTGGAAATCTAACCTTTTAAAATTTATGGAAATTCGTGAATGTGGAAATGATTTTTTTCCGTTAATTGTGTACTTATTAAGATTCCGTGATTTAAGCCCACATGTTTCTTCCAACTTTTCAACGGGTCTTCTTTTGGCTCTCGGCGAGTTTTTGACTGAAGAATTAAGTGAATATTTAATAGAGAATTCGACCGCAAGCCAGCATGACTGGAGGGAGGAAGGCCTGTTAACTAACGAAATGCCAGTTGTAGATTTCAGGTCTATTGCGGACAATGCCGAAAATGAGATGCTAGTTGACCTCGGATCTCTTATGAACAATGTTGAAATAGAAGATGTCCAAGAAGAAACTAATGATACTGACGTAGAATGGCCGAACCCAGATGACGTAGTTGGAAATCCGCCATTTAACGTAGAGGTCATTCGTCGTATATTGGCGGCGTTGCAAAGTGGAAGTCACCTCATATTAATCGGACCCCCCGGAACGGGAAAAACGACTTTGGCTAAACGCATTGCTGAGAGGTGTAAAGGAAACTCTTATAAGCTTTATACCGCAACTTCCGACTGGACTACGCACGAAGTCATAGGTGGGTACATGCCGGACCTGAAACGACCTGAAAGATTAACTTTTTCTCCCGGCTTAGTCACGCGTGCATTAAGTGACAACGAGTGGCTCATCATAGACGAAATTAACCGGTCTGATGTTGACAAAGCATTCGGAGAGCTGTTTACCTTCCTCGCGGGTAAGGATGTGGTTTTGCCCCAAAGCTTCCAAGAATATAACGATGCGGGAGATCCCATTGGGCGTACAAAGAAAATAGTTCTCAAAGTTGAAAATGACAAAGATTACGAAGAAGAGGAATATGTGGTCTATGAGAAAAAGGATGATTGGAGAATTATGGGAACCATGAATACGTTCGACAAGGCGGCCCTTTACAGAACCCGCGCGGGAAAGCCCACCCTTTTAAGGGTGGGATGAAAGCGCGGCTTATTTATTTTTTTCGAACATTTGTTGCACCCTTGTTCCAAAATAACTATAATATAGCTATGGAACAAAAATATAGACACAAACACACGTCCGTATCGCTGGTAAACTACCGCTTCATATGGTGCCCGCGCTACCGGCGCAAGGTGCTGGTCGGTCCAGTCGAAACCAGATTAAGAAGGCTGATCCAGGAGGTGGCCGAGAAGCTGGATTTAGAGGTACTGGCCCTGGAGATCATGCCCGACCACCTGCACCTGTTCGTCAACGCGCCGCCTACGCTGGCGCCGCACGACATCGTGGCGCGTTTGAAAGGCGTGTCCTCGCACCACTTGCGCCGGGAGTTCGACCACATCGCCCGGATGCCGTCCATGTGGACGCGGAGCTATTTCGTGTCCACCGCCGGCAACGTGTCGTCCGAAACTGTTCGCAAGTACATCGAAATGCAGAAGAAAAGGGGATAAACCCTTGGCACGAAAAAAGAAATCCAAAAGTGACGTGCCGATGCAAACCCTCACAGCTAGGGCAAAAGTGGCCGGCCTCTCCGACCGGGACGCCCTGCTCCTGGGGCTCTTGGGCTTTTCCGCTACAAAGCTCTGGAACGTGTCCAACCACCACCGGCGCGTCGCCTGGGATGAAACCGGCAAGATACCCGGTTTTTCGGAGCAGTGCCGGGAACTCAAAGGCAACCGCTGGTACAAGCTCCTGCCGTCCCAATCCGCTCAGGAAGTCCTGGGCGAGCAGGACGACTCCTACCGGTCATGGTACTCCCACCGAAAAAACGGCGACAAAAATGCCCGCCCGCCGGGATTCAGGAAGAAGGACTCGCTCAGCACGGTGACTTTCAAGCAGAACGCCTTCGAGAAGCTGCCGGACAACCGGGTGAAGCTGAAGCTGCCCAAGACATATGACAGGCGGGAAATTGTATTGGAATACCGGCTTCCACCGGATGCCACCCTGGGCAGGGTACAGCAGGTCAAACTGGTGTACGAGCCGAAATCCGGGGACTGGTACTTGCACGTCACCCACAAGGTTCAGATCAAATACCGTGAAACTGGAAATATCATGTCCCTTGACCTGGGTATCGTGAACATCGTGGCCGGACTTATCTCCGACGGGTATTCGTTCATTGTACCAGGCGGGGAACTATTGTCACTCGACCGGTACTTTACTAAAGGAGAAGGCCAAATGCACCAAGTCCACCAGCAAGCACTGTATTGAGCTGAACACCAAGTGGGGCAGGCAGAGGAACCACTACCTGCACGTGCTGACTAAATGGTTACTCAACCTGGCTATTGCTCACAACGTCTCCACCATCGCAGTCGGCGAATTAAAAGGTATTCGCGCGGACAGGGACTGGGGAGACGCGGGCAACCAGAAGCTCCACGCCTGGCCTTTCAGTAAATTAGTCAGCCTGCTCACTTATAAGGTGGCACTGTTTGGCATACGAGTGGTCAAAGTATCAGAGAGGAGCACCAGCACGACTTGTCCGGCGTGCGGCAAACGATCCAAGAAGGCCCGGGTATACAGGGGATTATTTCTCCACTGTGGCCTTGCTCTCAACGCCGACCTTGTGGGTGCGTACAACATTTTGCAAAGGTATCTCCGCGAGGCTGATCTGGTGATACCGGTCCGGCCGGGAGTAGTGGGCGCTCTGGCACGCCCTGCGGTCAACCTGTTTGGGTGGAGAAAAACCACGCCTAAAGGCCGTGAACAGGGGACGTTCAGGCAGGCCGCTTAGGTCTGTTTGGGCATCCGCGAAGTATAAAACCAACTGCGGTTAAACCGGGGGCTTCAGGAACCCTACGACTTTAGCCGTGGGAGGATGTCAGGCCATACGGTTTTTTCTGGAAGGAAGCTGGCGGCTTAAACGGAGGTTTAATTCTTCACAGGGATCGTCGTGATCCAGATAATTATCACAAGGCACATTATGGTATACACACGTAAAATTTCAAATGGGAGGTGTCCAGGCCTGGGAAATTCCGCCCGGTCGGGCAGAATTTCCCAGGGTAAAGATGCTGGTATTTAATTTTAAAAAGTTTCTCGAAGGACTGAAAGCCTTGAAGGAACGCTCGCCCATCAGCGATGCAGAAAAGGAAATGCGTAAAGTTTTGATGATGATAGACAGCGACGAGCCTATTGACTACGGCTCGTTTAATACTGAAACGGTTCAGCAGTTGTTAGAAAATTATTATTACCAGGACAATGAAGATGGGATTGAGCGAGATCTTGTTAACGCATCATTCATAGCCGAAAGGACAAAAATGATTCCTCCGAGGAGGACGCAAGATGTTTTTTTTCTTTGACAACAGCACTACCGTAAAAACATTATTGCTTGAAAATTTGCTTTACACGAAACACCTGTATGACAGGGGTTTTGATATAAGCAGGATCGGCGAGCTGGAACGGTCTATTTTTGCGGACTTCCTGGATATCCTCTTTGATGAAAACGTCGAATGGAACTACTTTGAGATTGAACCACCGCTGGGACTTGAAGAAATGGACGAAGATGACGAGGAAAGATACTTAATTGAGGACTACTTGAGCAGGGATCACGCAATGGTGAGCATCCGGATGAAGGAACTCATAGAGCTTTACGGTAAACTACGACCGAGGCACTACCGGCAATTGATGGAGATAGCCAAAAAGTTGGGAGCGCCCGAAGGAGCCAGTTTTGACGATCTAAACTGGTTGCTCTTTAAGGAAGTGGATTGGCTGGTCGAGGACGGCAAAAAAACGGGAATTATTCTCCACTTTATGGATGTTAACACGGATTGGGATGACCCGTATTGCGCCGGCGGTTATTACAAAGATTTTCTGGAGATGTGGGATAAATTACAAGAACTGAAAGTCGAGGTCGAGAAAAATGCCAGAATCAATTACCATAGAAATAAAGGCCGACGGTTCCGTCTGGGTAAAGGAGCAGAACGGCTCCTTGGTAAAAGAAAAGCAGATAGACCCGTCCGGGATACTACACCTTGTCAAAGAGTCGCTTGACAGCGTAATAACGGATCATTACGAAAGCGGCCCTTTACCGAAAGGGTGTATCTACTACGCTGTGGTCGAACGCAACTCCCAGCATCCCGAGCAAATAGTAATAATCGAAAGAGAAGCCTGTATCCGGCCCTATAACCACATGGGAGAGATATACCAGGTCGGATACCCGAAGCTCATTTTTTGCTACAAAGTCATAAAAGACAAAATTTGTGGTTTTTACATGGCTGCCGTCAAGGATGAAATCATTAATAAAAAAAGTGAGGTCTATCATTTTCCTTATGCAAATGTATATGATAACGGCAGTGTCTGTATGGGCAGCTTCATCCATCCTCCGATAAAAGAACTGTCAGATCTGACTTATTATCCGGAGGCGTTTTACACCATTGAACACACCCACCTGATGAACGCGAGAAATCAATTAATAATAGACATCTTAAAAGAAGTCGAAAATAAGCCGTTTGACAGCGGCTTATTGGTTTTTGATTGCACTTTTGAGCAATTTATAAGCCGGATTTCTGGAATCAGAAAAAAATTAAAAATCTGAAGGGGGAAGAAAAAATGAGCGACAAAGAATGGTTTGAACTGGGACTGGATGAAGGGACACAAAACACTGGGCAGACCACCGAAGAGCAGGACAAAACCCCGGTAACTGAACCCACACCACAGGAGCCGGCAGACGAAGAAGATTTTGGAAATCTGGATGCCGCAAAAGAAGAAGAACTTGACTTCTGGAAAATGGTTGAGGAACACGAAAAAGAGCAGGCAGGAAAACAAAAAGGCAAAAAGAAAAAGAACGGGTGCGCTACAGGCTGCGGTGCCACTACAAAAGCAGGTAAAACCACAACTCCCACTCCTCCGCCGCCTCCCAAAGAACCTCCAAAGGACCTCCCCTTACTGGTTATCCTAACAAATTACAACGTCCAAAAAGAGTATCCCGCAGGAATGACCTTGGAAGAAATCCGGCAGGATCTCGAATTGGAATACCCTGCGTATTCCACCAATAACACCAATTGGTATTTTGAGGAGCAGCGTGATAAGAACCGAGTGCTCTGTATTCCCAGCGTAAAAAGCAACAAAGCAGGCTAAGGGGGGAGCCAAAATGGAAGTCCTTCAAAACTTCCACAATTATCATATCGTTGTAGTCGGCTGTGGCGGCACGGGAAGCAATCTCGTGCCGCATTTGGCTCAACTGGCAAATTCATATCAGGACGAAAAAATATCTATCGTTCTGGCCGATGAAGATGTTGTTGAGCCGGGAAATATCGGCAGGCAATTTTTTATCGAGCCAGATGTGGGCAATAACAAAGCAGGCGTATTGCAAAAGCGATACCTTGCAGCCTGGGGCGTAGAAATTAGTTATTACCCCTATTACATCAGGGATGCCCAAGTATTACTGAAGCTACTGGAGATCCCGGCGTCCCATGGCCATAGGTCCACACTACCGATCTTGGTGGGCTGTGTGGATAACCATAAGTCGCGCAGAGTATTCCACGAGGTTTTCTACCAGATGGATACTATCGCATACGTGGATGGAGGCAATTCTTTTTTTAGCGGGCAGGTAGTGCTTGGCTTAAAAATTGGAGGCAAAGAAATACTGAAGCCCCTATCCGAGTACTATCCAGACGTAATGACCACTGATGATGATATTTCTGTTGGTGGAACGTGCGGCAGGAAAACGGTAAAAGAGCCGCAGAGCTTAATTGCCAACCTGTGGTCCGCTGCGACAATACTCTCTTTCATTAATAATATCATCGGCGTAAAAAAGATACCTTCATACATGACTACATTTAACGCTCATAATATCCTGTGCAGACCGGAGTACATTAGGTGGCAAAAATAGCCGGAGGTTCACTTAAGAATTTTCCGGCTATATTAATTGCGAAAAAAAGGAGTGAATTTTTTGGAAAACATCGCCTGTTGCTCATCGTGGGAAACGTGCTGTCTGACCAATGAGTGTATAGTACCAGAATATAAGCCTATTTGCGCTACTGCAAAGAATATGAGCCAGGGCATAAACTACCTGAAAAAAGGTGAATTACTTCTCATTGACGGAAACAATTTTTTACATCGGACATATCATGCCTACCCTCCTATGAACGGCCCGGGCGGCGTACCTACGAATGCCATCTATGGAACCCTTAAGACACTCGAAAGCCTAATTCCCAAAGTAAAACCTACTCACCTTGCCTTTTGCTTCGATGTCTCGCGCGCAACCTTTAGGAATAAGCTTTACAAAGCCTATAAGGGAAACAGAAAAGGCGCTCCCCCGGAACTCGTTTCACAGTTTAATTTAATCAGAGAGGTTCTAAAAGCGCTGAATGTCCCGTACCTTGAAAGCCCTGAGTACGAAGCCGATGATTTAATTGGTACGGTGGCGCAAAAAGCTGCCGGGTATCTAACCCGGATTGCTACAGGTGATCGGGATTGTCTCCAGTTGATAAACCACCGGATAAGGGTACTGTATTACCGAAAAGGCGGATACATCGAACTCACTCCTGAAATGATGGAGC